>JAEDMN010000058.1 GCA_016302985.1 Kiritimatiellia bacterium
GCGCAGCGGAACAAGCGAGCCGACGAGAACCTTAGAAGTAGCAGTTGAAGATCGGGATGAAGGGAACCTCGTTGTCCATGATCAGGTTCACGACACCGACCTGGAAGCCGGCCGAGCAGGTCGCGGCATAGTTCACGATGCCGACCTGGGCGCCGCGGAGCTCATCCGTCATGTTCAGGATGACCGACGTCTGCAGACCATGGACGCGACGGGCGAACGTGGCGCCGACCGCGATCTGCCAGCCCCACATGTCCTCGCGGACCGCGCTCGCCAGACCGGCGACATCGAGACCGTAGAAGCTCTCGTCCGTCATCGACGCGAGGGCGTCGACGGAGAGGCCGAGGAACTCGCGGTTCATGCCGAGGACATCGGCGGAAATGCCGTACGCCGTGCGGTTGCACATGTTGAAGCAGGAGGCCATGATGCCGACGGCGTTGCGGTTGGCGAGATTGAAGCCGGCCGCGGCCTGGATGCCGTACATGTTGAGGCGGGCCGTGTTCGCGAGGCCGCCGACCTCGATGCCGTACATCTTGTTGCAGTCGCTGTAGAGGAGGTTCACGTCGAGGCCGAAGACGTCCCAGTCAAAGCCCCAGGGAAGCGTGGCAGGGGTCGCCAGACCGACCGCGAGCGCGGTGTAGCCGTAGGACTTGGCGTCGGGGGCGCCCTTGTATTCCTTCTCCTCGTCCTGAGCGAGAGCCGGCTGAACGGCGAACGCGGCGAGCGCGCACGCAAACAGACCACACTTCACGAAACGGTTCATTGATGAACTCCTTGTTGATTTCCTAAATTGAAGAGACAGCCGAAATGATACCCGATTCGGACTCGCAAGTCAACCCCCGAACATCACGAATGTAGCGGAGAAGACGCGCGGGAATGGACCTGGCTGCGGTAGAGCGACCATCCGTTGTTGAGCCAGAAGGCGATGCCGCAGACCCACATCGTCGGCACGAGCAGCTGGTGGTTTCCGGAGATCTCCGCGACCATCACGACGGCCGTCAGGGGCACGCGGATCGCGCTGGCCATGAAGGCCGCCATGCCGACGAGGGCGAAGGAAGCGGGATGGATGCCGACGCTCGCGGGGAGGACCTGCTGGCAGAACAGTCCGGTCGCCGCGCCCAGGGCGCCGCCGCAGGCCAGGGCCGGGGCGAAGACGCCGCCCGAACCGCCCGAACCCACCGTCAGGGCCGTCGCGACGCACTTGAGGAGGAAGAAGGCGAGGAACCCCAGCAGGGTGGCCGTCCCGGCATGGGCGTAGAGCCCGTCCCCGCCGAACGCCGCGGCGATCGTCGAATAGCTGGAGCCCAGGACGTCCGGCACGGCGAAGCCGATCAGTCCGACCAGCAGGCCGCCCAGCCCCACGCGGACCCAGACCGGCCACGGGCGCGCGGCGAACCAGCGCTCCGCCCCCCGGAACACGCTGATGTAGAGGCGGGCGCCGAAGACCACGACCAGGGCCAGCAGGAGGTAGGGCAGCAGGCGCAGTCCGTTCTGGAAGGCGAAGAGGTTCTGCTCGGACATGGCGAACAGCGGATCCCAGCCGAAGAAGGCCGCGAAGACCGTGTAGCTCATCACCGAGGCCACGACCGAGGGCATGATGGTGTCCGCCTCGATGTCGCTGGAGGAATAGAAGATCTCGGAGCCGAAAATCGCGCCCGCGAGCGGCGCCCGGAAGAGCGCGGCGATGCCCGCGCCCAGGCCGGCCGCCATGAGGATGCGGGACTCGCGCGGCGACAGGTGGAACCAGCGGTTCACCACGCTGCCGCAGGCCGCGCCCAGCAGGGTGACGGGCCCCTCGTAGCCCGCGCTGCCGCCGAAGCCGACCGTGAGCACCGAGGCGACGGACTTGACGGGGATGACCGTGCGGGGGATGGATTCGCCGCGGTGGAACGCCCTGACCGCGGAATCGGTGCCGCGCGCGTGCTCGACACGGGCGAAGCGCCGCAGCAGCAGGCTGCCGAGAACCGCGCCGAGGGCCGGCAGGAAGACGAGGATCCAGCGACCCGGATCCAGCAGGGCGGACCGCGTCCAGAGCGCCTTCGTGGCCTGCGGCGTCGAGAGCGTGGAGACGAACGCGTGCGCGCACCCCGTCTCGACGAGCGTCTTCGCAAGGCCGATCATCCAGTAGAAGCCGACCGTCACGAACCCCGTGAGCACGCCCACGAGCACCGCGAGCAGGAAGTACTTCCCCATGCGGCCCGACATGCCGTGGCCGGCCAGGAAGAACTTGAGGACGCGGATGGACAGCTGCTTGAGCATCAGGCCTTCTTGAGGCGGTTGATCTCGGCGCCCAGTTCGGCGCCGTCCTTGCGGCTGCGCGCCTTGAAGAACATCCGGATCGGGGCGCCCTCGAGCCCGAAGCGGGCGCGGAGGGCCTTCTCGAGGTAGGACTTGTAGGCGTCCGTCACGAGCTTGGGGTCGTTCACGAAGAGGCGGATCGTCAGCGGGTCGTTGCCGACCTGGAGTCCGTAGTAGATCTTGAGGCGCCGCCCCTTGATCATCGGCGAGAGCGTCTTCTTCGTCGCCGTCTCGATCGTGCGGTTCAGCACGCCCGTGGGCAGCTTCGCCTGGACGCTCGACGCCACGGCGTCGATCGCGTCCACCGTGCGCCGCACGTTGTAGCCGCTCTTCGCGCTGCAGTAGACGATCGGCGCGAACGCGAGGAACGGCATCATCTGGCGGAACACCTTCGTCGCGTCCGCCTCCTTGATCCCCTTCGCGTCCGCGAGGTCCCACTTGTTCATCAGGACGACGCAGGCGCGGTGCGCGTCGAGGATCTTGCCCGCGATGCGCATGTCCTGCTTGGTCGGGCCGAGCTCGCTCTCCATCACGAGCAGCACGACGTCGGCCTCCTCGATCGCCTTCTCGCTGCGGAAGAGGGAGAAGTTGTCCACGCTCGTCTTCGACATCTGCGTGTGGCGCTTCATGCCGGCCGTGTCCACGAGCACGTAGCGGCGCGCCGTCGGCCCCTCGCCGATCGTGAACGGCACGTCCACGCTGTCGCGCGTGGTGCCGGGGATGTCGCTGACGATGACGCGCTCCGCGTTGAGCAGTCGGTTGATGTAGGAGCTCTTGCCGGCGTTCGGGCGCCCCACGACGGCGACGCGCAGCGGGCGCGCGGACGCCTCGTCCTCCGTGACGGGCGGCAGCTTCGCCGTCGCGAACGCGACGATCTCCGCGATGCCGCGGCCGTGTTCGGCGGAGCACGGCAGGACCGGCATGCCGAAGCGGGCGAAGTCGTCCGCCTTCTCGTCGTCCTCGGCCCGGTCCGCCTTGTTCGCGACGATCGCGCACGGCACGCCGCTCTCGCGGACGCGCTTGAGGACCTCCTCGTCCAGCGGCGTCACGCCCGCGCGCACGTCCACCACGACGAGGCACACCGCCGCGTCGGTGACGGCGAGCGCCGCCTGCTGCCGCGTCTCGGCGGCGAGCGGGTCCTCGCTGCCCGGCGTGCGGTCGAACGCGAGGCCGCCCGTGTCGACGAGCATGAAGCGCTGGCCGTTCGCCTCGACCTCGCGGGCCACGCGGTCGCGCGTGACGCCGGGCTGGTCGAAGACGATGGCGATGCGCCGCCGCGCGATGCGGTTGAAGAGGGCGCTCTTGCCCACGTTGGGGCGGCCGACGATCGCGACGACGCGACCGGGCTGGCGGACTGTCTGTTCGTTCATAGCGGGAACCACCGGGCCTAGAAGACCCGTTTCTTGTAGAGGTAGATGAGCAGGCCGATGATGCCGAGGCCGAGCACGCCCGAGATCGCGGAGAGAACCGCGAACGCGTGCGGGTAGTCCTGCATCGGCAGCGGGATGTTCATGCCGTAGGCGCTCGTGATGACCGTCGGCACGGCGAGGAGGATCGTCGCGGCCGTCATGTACTTCATGACGTTCGACAGGTTGTTGTTGATCAGCGACGCGAACGTGTCGAGCGTGCCGTTGAGGATGTTCGCGTGGATGGTCGCCGTCTCGAGCGCCTGCTGGTATTCGACCGCGGCGTCGTCCAGCACGTCCGAATCGTCTTCGGAGAGGTTGAGCTGGCGGGCGTGGTCGAGACGGTTGATGAGGATGTTGTCCGCCTTCAGCGACGTGGAGAAGTAGACGAGCGACTTCTGGTAGGTGAGGAGCTTCAGCAGCACCTCGTTGGAAATGGACTCGTGCAGCGAGTCCTCGAGGTCCTCGATCTTCGCGTGCATGTCGCGCAGGTAGCGCAGGAACAGCACCGCCGCGTGCCACAGCAGGCGGAACATGAAGCGGTTCTGCTCGCCGGGCGGGCAGACGCGGCGGATCTGGTCGAGAAACGCGCTCGTGACGGGCGTCGTCTGGGAGCAGATGGTGATGACGCTCGAGCCGAAGAGCACGATGCCCAGAGGCAGCGTCTCGTAGGGCAGCACGCTCTCGTCGTCCTCGTCCCCGCGCACCGGCAGCGGGACGTGCACGATCACCAGGTGGAAGCCGTCCTCGCTTTCGAAACGCGGACGTTCCTCGCGGTCGAGCGGGTCGGTGAGGAAGTCCCGCGGCACCTTCGAGAAGCTGAGCACCTGCTCCAGCTCCGCCGTCGTCGGTTCCGCCAGGTTGATCCAGCAGGATTCCGACAGCTCGGTGGACTCCTTCAGACCGCCGTTGTCCCACTTGTAGATCGTCATCATGCCGGAACCTCCTTTCCCAAGAAAAAATCCCGCTTAGTTTCTCACGAAATGGCCGATTTTGCAACCCCCAAAGGCGATGAATTTGCAAATGTGCTATACTTCGCCGCATGCGAACGATTCCACTCACTTTCATCGTCCTGGGCCTCGCCCTGCCCCTCGCCGCGGAGACCCGCCTCGCGGACTTCTCGCGGTCCGTCCCCCGCTGGGGCGCGACCCACTCCATTTCCTCCGCCGCGGTCACGCCGGACGGCCTCGCCTTCACCGTGGACGCGAACGACCCCTGGCTGCTCGGCCCCCGGATGGACTTCCCCGCCCTCCCCGCGGGAACGAAGCGCGTGCGCTTCGTCCTCGACCTGGCCCCGACCGACCGCGCCACCGCCTGGCAGCTCTTCTATTCCTTCGGCGGGAAGAGCTACAACGAGGGCGACTCCTGCCGCCTGACGCCCGTCGGGGGGCGACCGCCCTACACCCGTTTCGTGGCGGAGGTGCCCGCCAGTCAGGTCAAGTCCGGTCCCTGCAGCTTCCGCATCGACCCGCCGGACGTCGGCACGAACGTCTCCTGGACGGTGAAGGCCTTCTCCTGCGACTTCCGCAGGCCGGTCTGGACCTACGCGCCCGAGACGCCCCCGCCCCTCGTCATCCCCGCCGCCACCCCGCTCGTCCTGAAGACGCGGGACTGGGAGCTCCGCCACGATCCGGACCGTCTCGGCGCCTTCCGGTTCCATTCCCGCGACAAAATCGTCGAGAACAACCCCGAGGAGCCCTTCGTCTACCTCGACAGGGCCGGCGCCGTGCGCACCCTCGACTGGTCGCAGGCGAAGATGACCGCCCGGCACACCCGCACCCAGCTGGAAACCCGCGCGGAGCTGACGGACGCGGACGGCCGCACCTGGCGTCTCACCCGGTGGTTCAGCCCCCAGGACCACGGCCGCGCACTGACGGTCTCGACCCAGATCGCCCGTCTGCCGTCTCCGGACGGGCCCCTCTCCGCCCATCGGGACGGCACGCCCGTCCTGCACGTCCCCTTCCTCACGCTCTTCGTCGACCGCGCCTCCAACGGTCGCAAGCACCAGGCCCTGCTCGCCGGCGTCGAGTACCTCGACGACGAACCCTCCTCGAACGACAAGGAGATCCGCACCGTCGAGCACGACCGCCGCATCCCCGCCGAATACCGCCTCAGCGCGCCGCTCGCCGTGTTCACGGACGAGAAGGCCTGGCTCGCGGCCGCCTGGAACCAGCTGAGCGCCGGCCTCTCGGGCCCGCCCCGCCGCCCCGGTCCCCATCCCTTCGCCGCGGTGTTCGACACGCCGGACCGCCTCTTCCACAGCGGCGGACACCTCCTCGCCTTCTGGGCGCCGGCCGTCGGCCCCGCCCGCCGCGAATCCGAGCTCGACGTCTACGAACCGACGCCCTTCACCCACGCCACGCACGTCGTCACCCTGCGCACGGGCGACGGGGCCACCGTCGCCGAGGCGCTCGAGGGCGTCCTGCCGTCCCGCGAATCGACGCTGCCGATGCCGGACAAGACCGCGGACGCCCCGTCCCTCGAGCTCCTCGCCCGCGGCTGGCTCGACTCCGAGATCCGCGACGGCGTCCTCGTGCGCCACGCCGTGCCCTTCGCCTGGGGACGCCCCTCCGACGCCCCCGTCCTCATGAAGTACCTCGCCTCCGAACTCGCCCGCAGGCCGGACGCGGACGCCACGCTCGCGCCGCGGCTCCGCACCGCCGCGGACGAAATCCTCGCGGGCATCCCCCGCAAGGACGTCGGCTGGCATTCCGTCAGCCACATCCACCACCCCGCCCCCGCCCTCGTCGCCGGCGATGTCGCCAACTGGCTCGTCCGCAAGCACGGCCAGCAACGGGACCTCAACCGCCGCCTCGCGGACGGCAGACGGACCTGGACGCCCCAACCCGGCAAACCCGACTTCGGCGAAACGCTCGGCGCCGACCACTGCAACGGCTTCACCTCGATGGAGCTCGTGGCGCTCCTGCGCGCCGCCACCTGGAGCGGGGACGAAACCGAAATCGCGAAGACGCTCGCGATCGTGGACAAGGTCACGGCCCTCTACCACGGCACCGTCCCCCGTGGCGCCCAACCCTGGGAGATGCCGCTCCACACGCCGGACATCATGGCGTCCGCGAACCTCACCTGCGCCTACGCCCTCGCCCACCTCCTGAAGCCCGACCCGGCCTATCTGCGCGAGGCCCGCCACTGGGCCTACACCGGGCTCTCCATGGTCTACCTCGTCCCGCCCCCGTTCGAATTCGGACCGGACGCGGTCCCGGTCGGCCGCTACGCGACCTGCGCCGTCATGGGCGCCACCCATTGGCAGCAGCCGAACTGGATCGGCCGCCCCGTCCAGTGGTGCGGCCTCGTCTACGCGGCCGCGCTCTGGGAACTCGCCCGCATCGATCCAGGCGACGCCTCCGCCTTCTGGCACAGGCTGGCCGCGGGCATCACGGCGTCGGGCGTGCGGCAGACGCACACCGCCGAGGACCCGGCCTTCATCGGTCTGCTCCCCGACTCCTGGGACCTCGAGGCGCAGTCGCGCTACGCCGTGCCGATCAACCCCGGCACCGTGCAGGAGAACCTCGCGGAGTGCATCGGCCGCCCCTACTACGCCGTCCGTCGCCTGGCCGGAGGCTCGCTCGTGCACGTGCCCGGCGCCGCGAAATCCCTCTCCGGCACGGAGCTCCGCTGCGAAATCGAGGGCTGGCCGGAGGCCCCCTTCCAGGCCGTCGTCACGCGCCTCGCGAAGCCGGCGTCCGTCGCGTTCGCGGGGACCCCCGCGGAACACGTCTACGACGCCGCGCGACGCACGCTGACCGTCACGCTCCCCGCCCGGGCGAAGGGCGAACTCGTCATTCGGTAGGCGTCGCCGTCCCGCCGTCCCGCCGCGCGAGCGCGTCCATCACCGCGAATCCGCGCCTGTCGGGCCAGCTGGTGACGTTGCGCAGGATGACGACGACGCGACGGTCCACGGGGTCGAACCCGACGAAGGACGCGCCCCCGTAGATCATGCCCGAACGGTAGAGGATGCGGCGGCCGGACGGCAGCCGGCGCACGCGCAGCAGGCCGAAGACGGCCTCGTCGTCGAAGGCCTCGAAGTTCCGTACCCGGCGCTGCGCGTCGATGACGCCCCAGTACCGCGCGAACACCGTCGCGCAGTCGGACGCGGACGTCAGCAGTCCGCCCGTCGCGCGCAGGGCGTCCCCGAGCCGGTGGTCGGGCACGTCGTGCCCGCGGCGGACCAGCCAGGGCAGGTGGCCCGCACACGCACGGGTCACGCGGCCGGTCTGGTCGGGCCGCGGCTCGTAGGCCGTGTCCGCCAAGCCCAGCGGCGCCGTGAGCTCCTCGCGGAGGATGTCCTCGACGGGCTTCCCGAGCGCGTCCTCGACCGTCATCCCCAGCAGGCCGAACCCGACGTTCGAGTAGATCTCGCGACGCTCCCGCAGCGCCTGCCGCCACCACGGCTTCCAGGTCTCGCGCACGAAATCCTCACGCGAATCGAAGGAGGCGTAGATGTGCGTGCCGGCGAAGCCGCAGGCGAACGCAGCCGTCGTGGCGACAGGCTCGAACTTCAGCAGGAACTCGCGCGGCAGGCCGCTCCGGTTCATCAGCAGGTCGCGCAGCGAGACCGTGCCGTATTCAGGCGGCAGGCCAAGCTTCGAATACGCGGTGACGGGACGGTCCAGGTTGATCCGCCCGGACGCGTGCAGGTCCAGCAGGACGGGATGGAGGAAGAGCTTGGAAAGGGATCCGACGCGAAAGAGGGCGTGCTCATCCGCGGATCCCGCGTGCGCGAAGACCGTGCGATCCCGTTCCACGACCGCCACGCAGCAGCTCTCGTCGCCGCCGTCATGGACGTAGAAGTCAGCCGTCGCCTGCGCGATCTCCGCCGGCGTGCGCGCGGCCTCCAGACGGTCTTCGACCGTCGCGCAGCCCTGGAACAGCAGCGCCAGCGCGCACGCCAGTCCCGCTGTCCATCCGGTCTTCAATCTTCTACCTTCAACCTTCGACGTTCAACCTCAAACGCGCCGGAACACGAGCGAGGTGTTGACGCCGCCGAACGCGAAGTTGTTGCTCATCGCGTATTCGGCGTCGATCCGGCGACCTTCGCCGACCACATGGTCGAGCTCGGCGCAGGCGGGATCCGGGGTGCGCAGGTTGAGCGTGGGTGGATACCACCCGTCGGAAAGGGACTTCACCATCAGCGCCGCCTCGAGCGCGCCGCAGGCGCCCAGCGTGTGGCCGGTGTAGCTCTTGACGGACGAAATCGGCACGGCGCGCCCGAACGCCGCGCGGGTCGCCGACGTCTCGGCGATGTCGCCCGCCCTCGTCGCGGTGCCGTGCCCGCTCACGTAGCCGACCGCGGAACCGTCGATCCCGGCGTCCGCCAGCGCGGCCGTCAGCGCGCGGGACATCGTCTCGGCGTTCGGGTTCGTCACGTGCGTGCCGTCCGTCGTCTCGGCGAAGCCGGCCAGTTCGGCGAGGATCGTCGCGCCGCGCGCCCGCGCGTGCCCGTATTCCTCGAGCACGAACGTCGCGGCCCCGTCGCCGACGACGAGTCCGTCGCGGTCCACGTCGTAGGGGGACGGCGTGGCGCCCGGGGCGTCGTTCTTCAGGGACGTCGCGTAGAGCGTGTCGAAGATCGCGACCTGCGTCGCGCTGAACTCCTCCGCGCCGCCCGCGAGCATCACGTCCTGCACGCCCCAGCGGATGAGCTCCGCCGCATTGCCGAGTGCGAGCGAACCGCTCGTGCACGCCGTGCCCGTGGGCACGAGGCGGCCGTGCGTCTTGAAATGCACCGACAGGTTGCATGCGGTCGTCTGCGGCATGAGCTTGATGTACGTGCCGCTCGTGATGCCGGCGACCTCCTTGGTCTTGAGCATCGAGTAGAAGTCCAGCAGCGGGGGGATCGAACCGGAGCAGGACCCGTACGCGACGCCCGTGCGGCCGTTCTGCAGCAGCGCGTCGTCCAGCCCCGCCTGCGCGACGGCCTGCTCGGTCGCCGCGAGCGCGTACTGCGCGACCTCGCCCATCGTGCGCGTCGTCTTGCGGTTCCAGTGCGCGGGCCGCGTGAACGCGGTGCGGCAGCCGAGACGCGTGTTGAGCCCCTGGTACGCGCCGAGTTCCGGCAGCGCCTGCACGCAGTTCTCGAAGCGCCTCAGCCGCGCGAACGCCTCATCCACCGTGTTTCCCAGCGGGCTGACGACGCCCATCCCCGTGACAACGACTCGCCTCAAAACAATCCTCCGTTCACCGAAATCACCTGCCGCGTGACATAGGCCGCCTCGTCGCGGAACAGGAACGCCACGACGCCCGCGACCTCCTCCGGCGTGCCGAAGCGCCGCATCGGAATCGCCCTGCGCACCAGCTCCGGCTCCTCGATCGACGCCGCCATCTCCGTCTCGATCACGCCCGGCGCCACCGCGTTCACGGTGATGCCGCGCTTCGCGAGCTCGACGGCCAGCGCCTTCACCGCGCCGATCACGCCCGCCTTCGCGGCGGAGTAGTTCACCTGGCCGCGGTTGCCCGCGATGCCGCTGACGCTCGACAGCGCGACGATCCGGCCGCGGATGCGGTTCGAGACCATCGGCATGACGACGGGCTTGAGCAGGTTGTAGAGGCCCGTCAGGTCCGTGTCGATCACCTTGTCCCACGCGTCGCCCTCGAGGATCGGGAACGGCGCGTCCGCGTTGACGCCCGCGTTCGCCACGACGCCGAAGTACGGGCCGTTCGCCGCCATGTCCGCCTCGAGCGCGGCCGCGACCGCGGCGCGGTCCGCCAGGTCGAACACGAGCGCCTTCTGCTCCGGCTGCCCGGAGAGCTTCGCGCATGCGGCGGCCGTCTCCTGCGCCGCCGCCGCGTTCCGCACCGCGTGCGCCACGACGGCGAAGCCGTCCTTCGCGAGACGCAGGGCCACCGCCTTTCCGATTCCGCGGGACGAACCCGTCACCAGTACGCGATTCATTGTTTCGCCTGCTCCTTGAGAAATCCTTCGAGGTCCGGCGGACGGTAGGCGTTCAGCACGGCCGACGCGACCTCCGCGCCGGATTCGTCGCGGACCGTGCATTCGAAGGACGCCGCGTCGGCGTCCCAGAACGCGTTGACGGCCGTGACATGGTAGGTGCGCCCCGCCTCGAAGCGGTCCAGCCCCAGCACGAGCTTCCGCGTGCCGAGCAGCAGGCCCGGACGGGCCGGCCGGTCCGGCGCCACGTGCCGGTCCCAGCATCCCGCCAGGGCCGCGCAGGTCTGCGCCATGTATTCGATGGCGACCCAGTTCGGGACGCCGCCGGCACCGTCCGGGCCGGCGACGAAGAAGATCTGTCCGGGCGCGACCGTCACCCGCGCGGTCAGGCTCTTCGCCTCCGGGTCGAATTCCTCCACCGCGTCGATCAGCAGCATCGGCGGGCGGTGCGGCAGCAGCTCCTCGAGCGTCCACGGCACGTTCATGCGACCGCCTCCGCCGCGAGCACGACGCTCGCGTTCGATCCGCCGAAGGCGAAGGAATTGCTCATCGCGGCGCCTTCGACGACGCCCGCGGAAAGGTAGAGCCAGCACAGCGCGGCCTCGACCGCGCCCGCCGCGCCCAGGCAGTGCCCCGTGAGGTCCTTCGTCGACTCGAACGCGCGGAAGGAGTCGCCGAAGACGCGCCGCACGGCCTTCATCTCCATCGCGTCGTTGGCCTGCGTGCCCGTGCCGTGCAGGTTGAGATAGCCGAGGTCCGCGGGGGCCAGCCCCGCCTCCGCGAGCGCCGCGCGCATCGCCGCCTCGGCGCCGCGTCCCTCGGGGTCGGGCGCCGTCGCGTGGTGGGCGTCGCTGGACTCGCCGCAGCCCGCCAGGAACACGCGCGGGCGGCCGGAAACCGCGGGCGCGTCGTCCGCGCGCTCCAGCGTGAAGAGGGCCACGCCTTCGCCGAGATTGATGCCGTCGCGGTCCTCGGCCAGCGGACGGCACCGGCCCTGCGCCAGCGCGCCAAGCGCATGGAAGCCGTTCAGCGCGAACCGGCAGCGCCCGTCCACGCCGCCGACGACCGCCGCGTCCGCGACGCCCAGTTCGACCAGGCGGCGTGCGGCGGAAAAGGCCTTGGCGCTGGAGCTGCAGGCCGTCGAGACGGTGTAGGCGGGGCCCGTCGTCCCCAGCAGCCGCCTCAGGTAGTCCGACGGCGTGCCGAGCTCGATCTGGGAATAGAAGAGTTCCGCAGGCTTCGCGCCCGCGTCGAGCCAGCGGTCGACATGGCGCTGGGCCTCGTCGATGCCGGTGTTGGACGCACCGAGGACGACCGCCACGCGGTCGCGTCCATGGCGCACGCAGAGCGCGTCGAGTTCGGCCCGCAGGCCGTTCACCGCGTGCAGCAGCAGGCGGTTCGTGCGCATGTCGAACTCCGGCTCGGCGATGGAGGGGAGTTCGCCCGGGACCATCCCGAAGAAGACGCGCCGTCCCGGGATGTCCCCTTCGATCTCCATCATTCCCGGCGCGGCGGCCGGCTTGGCGGAAGGAATCCCGCCCCGCCCGAAGGCGGCACGGGATCCGAGCACGTCGGCAGGCGTCCTACCGAGCGCGCAGGCGCACGTCATATGGGGGAGCACGAACCGCATGTGGTCAGTCGACGTCCTTTCAGCTCAGCGGCGGAGGCGGCGGGACGGCCATGGACGGGGCGGCGGCGAAGACGAGCACGCCCACAAAAACGCTTAGAATGACACTTTTCGTGAATTTCATGGCACCTTCTTGATTTGTCTGTGCATTTTACCATATCTCCGACGTTTGTGCTATACTCGGGGACATGGCGAATGAAGGAAAGACGGCGGTAGTCTTCGAAGTGCGCGAGTTCTGCCTGCACGACGGACCGGGCATCCGGACGACCGTCTTCTTCAAGGGCTGTCCGCTCCGCTGCACCTGGTGCCACAACCCCGAGGGACTGTCCCCCGAACCGGAGTGGCTCTTCAAGGCGCAGAAATGCGTCCACTGCGGCAGCTGCGCCCGCGGCGGGGACTGTCCCCAGGGCGCCCGGCAGCTCTGCGGCCGCCGCTGGTCCGTCCCCGCCCTCGCCGCGGAACTGCTCCGCAACGCCGACGTCTTCGCCTCCTCCGGCGGCATCACCTTCTCCGGCGGCGAGCCCCTTCTCCAGGCACCCTTCCTTTCCGCCTTGATCGACGAGCTGCGGTCCCATCAACTCGCCCACTCGCAAACTGCAGCCCCCGCGCCCCTCCACCTCGCCATCGAGACGAGCGGGTACGCCCCCGCCGAGGCCTATCGCTCCGTCGTCTCGAAGCTCGACCTCGTCTTCCAGGACCTCAAGCACCCCGACCCCGCCGAGCACAACAGGTGGACCGGCGTCGACCCGGCCCCCATCCACGCGAACCTGGCCTGGTTGAAGGCCTCCGGCAAGCCCTTCATCGCGCGTATTCCCTTGATTCCCGGCGTGAACGACACGCCCGCGGCCAAGGCCGGCTTCGCCGACCTGCTCGCGGGCCCCTCGGGCCTCCTGCGCGTGGAGCTCCTGCCCTACCATCTCACGGCCGCCGCGAAGTACCCCTTCACGGGCCGGACCTACGATCCGGGATTCGACGAGAACCGCCCCCTCGACACGGATCTCTCGCCCTTCACCGACCGCGGCCTTCCGGCCGTGGTCATGTGAACCGCCCTCACGGCTTCACGAGGCGGATGAGGAGCGTGCGCGCCGGCTCCGCGTGCGCGGGGGCGGACTTCTTCCGGCAGACGAGCTTCACCTCCGCGTCGCCGTCCGAGAGGCGGCGGAGCGTCACGACCGCGACGCCGACGCCGGTGGAGACGCCCTTCGTGCGCTGCTTCGCCAGCGCGCCGCGCTCGACGATCGCCGAGAAGGCCGCCCGCGCGGCGGGCGCGGTCCAGCGGCAGTCCGCCGGCTCCTTCAGCTCGACGTGGACGCTCTCGCCCTGCGCCATCTTCATCGCGAAGTCCTCGCCGGGGTCGCGCACGAGGCGCACCGTCTTCGTCTTCCTCGTGGTCTGGGCGGACTTCTGCCCGCCCAGCGTCTTCGCGCCCGGCGTCGCCTGCTTCCGCGGCGTCGCGCCCGTCACCGCCTCCGCGGGATAGCCGCGGCGGAAGGACCGGCGGAAAGCAACGGCCTGCGCGGATGCGCAGGCCAGTGCCAATGCGACGATGAAAAGCGCCCGCGTCATTCCCACTCGATCGTGGCTGGCGGCTTGGACGAGATGTCGTAGACGACGCGGTTGATGCCGCGCACCTCGTTGATGATGCGGTTGGACATCGTCGCGAGCGTCTCGTACGGCAGGTGCGTCCAGTCGGCCGTCATCGCGTCGATCGAGTTCACCGAGCGGATCGCGCAGGTGTATTCGTAGGTGCGCTGGTCGCCCATGACGCCGACGGACTTGACGGGGAGCAGGACGGCGAACGTCTGCCAGATCGTCTTGTACTCGGGGAGCTTCTTCACCTCCTCCTGCACGCGGAGGTCCGCCTGCTGGAGCAGCTTCACCTTCTCCTCGGTGACTTCGCCGAGGATGCGCACGCCGAGGCCCGGGCCCGGGAACGGCTGGCGGTCGAGCAGCTCGCTGTCCATGCCGAGCACGCGGCCGACGGCGCGGACCTCGTCCTTGAACAGGTCGCGGAGCGGCTCGACGAGCTCGAACTTCAGGTCCGGCGGCAGGCCGCCCACGTTGTGGTGCGACTTGATCGTCTGGGACGGGCCCTTCAGCGCGTTCGAGCTCTCGATGACGTCCGGGTAGATCGTGCCCTGCCCGAGGAACTTGGCGTTCTTGAACTTGCGCGCCTCCTCGGCGAAGACGTTGATGAACTCGCGGCCGATGATCTTGCGCTTCTG
>JAEDMN010000059.1 GCA_016302985.1 Kiritimatiellia bacterium
GGTCGAAGGTCACGGCGACCTTCTTGATCGCGGGCTCGTTCTCGGGCACCTGCTCGGGCACCGGGCTGGGCACGGGCTTCCAGGCCTGGCGGATGCGGATCTCCGGCGCGAGGACGGCGTAGCGCAGCGTCTCGTTGCCCTTCACGCGCTCGCGGAACGGCTTCACCGCGCCGCGGTCGAGCTGGTACTTCCGGTAGGCGCGCGCCATGCCGCTGTAGTCCGCCTCGTCGCCCGACAGGGTCCGCCACTCGATCGCGAAGTCCTCGTACGGCTCCGTGCACTGCTCCTCGTTCAGGACGCAGCTCTGGCGGTAGACGCCGTCCTTCGCCTCGACGAGCGCGGTGAAGTAGTACTTGAGCCCCTTGACGATCGCGACGTAGGTCTTCGCGGGCGTCTTCATGCCGAACATGGACATCGTCGGCCAGCTGCAGGCATGGCGGCCCGCGTCGCAGCGGAACGTGCCGAACTGGCCCGTCGGGACGACCCAGTAGCCGGCGTCGCCCTTCTTCGCCGTCGCGAAGTCCGGCGTCACGGCCAGGCGCTTCGCGCCCTTCGCGACGATCGCGGCCTTCGGAATCGCGAAGGCGGTCACGCCGTCCTTCTCCTCCGCCTGCACCTTCTCAACGGACGTCGAACCGTCCTTCAGCGTCCAGGCGAGCTCGATCTCCACGCCCGGCAGGAATCCGCAGCCCAGGCCCGCGGCGGCCATCATCAGCAGGTTCTTCATGTCCACGTCCTCTTCCCCGCTCTCTTCCAAACTCTCGGCTCAGAACCCTCGACGCCTCAGCCGCACGAACGCGGGTTCCAGCGGCGCGAGGTCCAGCGACACCGCGTCCCCGTCCTGCCTCGGAGCGGGTCCGAACACGGCCGCGGCTGATCCGCGCGCGGCGTCCGCGCCCAGCGGCACGCGCACGCTCCGGGCCGTGTCGCCGCCGTTCACGACGAGCACGTACGTGTCGCCGTCCTTCAACCAGGCGCGCACCGAGACCGTCTCGTCCGCAAAGGGACCGACGAGGCCGCGTCCCGCGCCCTCGACGGAGAGCAGCACGGGGATCTGCGCGCGGATTTCGGCGCCGACGCGGCGGCATTCGGCCCAGCGGGACGCAAAGGTCTCGCCGTTCGGCTCCTTCTCCAGGTCGAAGAACGAATAGAGCACGAGCCCGTTCGACCCGTTGGCGATGCACTGCCAGCACATGGAGCGGAGCTCGGCCTCGGTCGGGGCGCGGTGCTTCGCCTTCTCCTCCGGCGTCTTCTTGTAGGCCGCCCAGTTGAAGGCCTGCGGCACCTGCCAGAGCGGCTTGCAGCCCAGCGTGCCATCGCGCGTCAGGCGCGTCCAGTGCGTGGCCGTCGCGGCGGGCTTGGTCGGAATCGGATACGGGTCGGTGCCGATGACGTCGAACGTCGGCAGGTAGTCGCGGATCTGCGTGTACTGATAGAGGACCACCCAGCCCGGGTGGCCGGGGTCGAGCTTCTCCAGCAGGTCCCGGCGGGCCGTGAGGCGGTCCAGCATCGAGAGGGGCAGCTCGTCGTTCAGGTACCAGGCGAGCACCGCGGGGTGGTTCTTGAAGCGCGCCACGCGGTCCGAGATGTAGCGCACCTCGTCCGCCTCCGTCTCGATGCCCTTCGGCGCCCAGCGCGTGCCGCTGAAGACGTCCTTCACGCTGTAGATGACCTTGAGTCCCTTCGCGTGGCACAGGTCGAGCAGGTCCTTCGAATTCGGCGCGTTGTACGGCATGAGGCAGTTGAACGGCCCCTGCGCGTACGTCTCGACCTTGTTCGAGGAGACGCCGCTCCAGTACATGCCGAGGGGGAAGAACGGCTCGCCGCGGACGATCGTCCGGCCGTGCCGGTCGATCCACACCGCGCGGTCCGGCAGGGCCGCGACGCGCGTGAAGGCGCACGACGCGAACCCGAGGACGCGGCCGCCGGACCGGGCCACAGCCCGGACGTCCTGCCGTCCCGCCGCCAGGGAGGCCACGGGCAGCGTGGCGCGCGCGGCGCCGTCCGAGACCGTCCCGGGGACGCTGCGGGACGCACCCTGCGCATCGCGGTAGTGGAAGACGACCTCGCAGGACCGGTCCCCGGGGAGTTCGGTGGCGGCGACGAAGGTCACGTCGCCGTCGGCGGCCAGATTGCGGTACGCCGTCGAATACACGCCGGACACCGGCCGCGGGACGCGCTCGCGGACCGCGACGTCGTCGAACCAGGCGCGGCCGACCACGCCCTTCCGGACGTAGGGCTGGATGCGGAACGACGCGGCCTCCTTCGGGATGCGCCCGGTCACGCCCTTCACGAGGGTCCAGTCGCGCGTGCCCTTCACGCCCTCCGCGTACGAACCGCCCAGCCAGCGTCCCCGCGCGTCGTTCCATTCGATGCAGACCGAGGCGCCCTGCTCCGGGCCCTTGAGGTCCTCGGTGCGCACCCAGACCTCGTACTCGTAGACCTTCCCGGCCTGCAGCGCGAGGGGCTGCCCCGGGAAGGAATAGAACTTCGGATCGTCGTTCGCGAAGCAGAGCGCGCGCGTGCCGCTGCGGCCTTCGCCGTCGCGGTAGACGTACTTCGCGCCGACCGGCCGCCAGCCGACGGTCGCGCCGTCCTTCACCTCATCGAACCCGCCGTTGCGCACCAGCGAGGAGGGGCCCGCCGCGTACAGGGCGGTCGGCAGGACGAAAAGCAGAATGTTTCTCAAAAGCAGAATGTTTCTCATAGGGAGAAGTATAGCAGTGTCGCCTGCACGCGGCAAGCCCCCCGGAAGCGCGCCCCCGGCCCGCCGAATCGCGCGCGAGATATCTATTCTATGCACAAGTGCACGGAGAAATGCTATACTCATGGGCTCTATGCGCTATCTCATCATCATCGTCGGCGCGGTTCTCGTGAACAACTTCGTGCTGAACCGCTTCCTTGGCTGCTGTCCCTTCCTGGGCGTCTCGAAGAAGACGGAGACCGCCCTCGGCATGTCGGGCGCGGTGATGTTCGTGATGACGGTGGCGTCCGCCGTGACCTGGCTGCTGGACCGCTTCCTGCTGGCGCCCTTCGGCCTCGGCTACGTCCATACGCTCGCGTTCATCCTCGTGATCGCCTCGCTCGTGCAGTTCATCGACATCGCGATGAAGCGGTTCATGCCGCCCCTGCACGCGGCGCTCGGCATCTTCCTGCCGCTCATCACGACGAACTGCGCGGTTCTCGGCGTCGCCGAGCTCAACTGCAAGAACGGCACGCCCTTCTTCGAGAGCGTCCTGTTCTCCTTCGCCGCGGCGCTCGGCTTCGGCTTCGCGCTCGTCCTCTTCTCCGGCATCCGCGAGAAGCTGGCCCACGCGAATCCCCCGCGGTGCTTCCGCGGCGTCGCGCTCGCGCTCGTGACGGCGGGCCTGCTTTCGCTCGCGTTCATGGGCTTCTCGGGACTCGTGAAGCTGCCGTACTGATCCGGAGGACCCCGCCATGACACCCATCCTGACCGCCACGCTGATCATCGCCGCCGTCGGTGCGCTCGCCGCGCTGGCGCTGGCCGTCGCGGACAAGTACCTCGCCGTGAAGGAAGATCCCCGCATCGGCCTCGTCACGGCCGCCCTTCCCGGCGCGAACTGCGGCGGCTGCGGGTTCGCGGGCTGCGGGGCCTACGCCCGCGCCCTCGTCGACGGCACGGCCGCCCCGGGCGCCTGCACGGCGGCGGACGCGGCGTGCGCCGCGGAGATCGGCCGGATCCTCGGCGTCGCCGCGGAGGCCACCGAGAAGCGCGTCGCGCTCGTCCTCTGCTGCGGCACGCGCTCCGAGGCCGTCCGCATCGGCGACTACAACGGCCTCTGCGACTGCTCCGCGGCCCATGCGACGGCGGGCGGCGACAAGGGCTGCCGCTTCGGCTGCCTCGGGTACGGCGCCTGCGCGAACGTCTGCCCGCGCAACGCGATCCGCATCGAGGACGGCCTGGCGGCCGTCGACAAGCGCCTCTGCATCGGCTGCGGCAAGTGCGTCGCCGCCTGCCCCCGCAAGCTGATCAGACTCGTCCCCGCGAAGGCCACGGTCCACGTGCTCTGCAACAACCCCCTCCGCGGCCCCGAGGTGAACAAGGTCTGCGGCGTCGGCTGCATGGGCTGCCACCTCTGCGAGAAGAACGCCGGCGGCAAGGAGGCCGGTCACTTCGCATTCGAGGGCTTCCTCGCGCGCGTGAACTACGACAATCCGCCCACGGACGCCCAGCTCGTCGCGAAGTGCCCGCGCCACTGCATCCGCGAAGACGCCCACTACGAGACGGGGAAGTGACATGATGAAGTCCATCCAGAGTATGTTCAAGTTCTTCGGCGGCGTCCATCCCGACTACAACAAGGACCTCGCCCGGGACCGCGCGATCGAGGCGATTCCCCTGCCGAAGACCCTCGTGGTCTCGATGAGCCAGCACCTCGGCCGCCCCGCGGTCTGCTGCGTGAAGCCCGGCGAACACGTCGCCCGGGGCCAGCTCATCGGCACGCGCGACGGCCTCATCTCCGTCGCCGTGCACGCCCCCGCCGCCGGCACGGTCAAGGCCGTCGAGCCCCGTCCCGGGGCCGCGGGCGCCTGGGCGGACGCCGTGGTGCTCGAGACGGACGAGGACCAGGCCGCCACGCCCGAGGTCCGGATGCCCCCGCTGGACGGCCGCGCCGCGACGCGGGACGAGGTTCTCGCCCGCATCGCGGACGCCGGCATCTGCGGCATGGGCGGCGCGGGCTTCCCCACCGCCGTCAAGCTCACGCCGCGCGTCGACCGCGGCTGCGAGATCCTCATCCTCAACGGCGCCGAATGCGAGCCCTACCTCGCGGCCGACGACCGCGTGATGCGCGAGCGGGCGGACCGGATCCGCGCCGGCGTGGAGATCCTGCAGCGCATCCTCGGCGGCCCGTCCGTGCGGATCGCGGTCGAGGCGAACAAGCCCGAGGCCATTGCCGCGCTCGAGCAGGCCTTCGCCGGCATCGAAGGCGACGTCGCGGTCGTCGTCCTCCCCGTCCTCTACCCGCAGGGCTCCGAGAAGCACCTGATCTACTCCGTGACCGGCCGCAGCGTCGCGCCGGGCGCCCTGCCGAGCTCCGTCGGCTGCATCGTCGAGAACGTCGCGACGATCGCCGCGGTCGCGGACGCCGTCCTGGACGGCGTCCCGCTGACGGCGCGCGTCACGACCGTCTCCGGCGACGGCATCGCGCAGCCGCGCAACGTGCTGGCGCCCGTCGGCACGTCCTACGCGGACCTCGTCGCGTTCTGCGGGGGCGAGAAGCCCGGCGTGCGCAAGGTCGTCAGCGGCGGCACGATGATGGGCTTAACCGTCCCGAACCTGGACATCCCGACCACGAAGACGACGTCGGGCCTGCTGCTGCTCACGGAGGCGCGGGTCTTCCAGTACGCGTCCTCCCCCTGCATCAACTGCGGGCGCTGCATCCGCGCCTGCCCGATGCGGCTCAACCCGGCGGCGCTCTCCCGCGCGGTCGAGTCGGACGACATCGCCGCGGCCGAGGCCCTCGGCGTGATGAACTGCGTCGAATGCGGCGCCTGCGCCTTCGGCTGCCCCGCCTACCGCAGCATCACCCACCACTGCCGCCGCGCCAAGAACGCGATCCGCGCCCGCGCCGCCGCCCGGAAGAACTAAGGAACGACCATGCTGCCGAAGCAAACCAGAACCCGCTACATCCTCTCGAGCTCGCCCCACGCGCACGCCCCCGGGTCCGTGAGCGGCATCATGCTCGACGTCATCGTCGCCCTTCTGCCCGCACTCTGCTGCGCCGTCCACTTCTTCGGCTGGCGCGCCCTGCTGCTCACGGGCACCTGCATCGCGTCCTGCCTCGTGACCGAGGCCTGCTGCCGCCTGGCGATGAAGCGCGAGAACACCGTCGGGGACCTCTCCGCCGTTCTGACGGGGCTGCTGCTCGCCTTCAACCTGCCGCCGGACCTTCCGCTCTGGATGGCCGTCGTGGGCGGCGTCTTCGCCATCGGCGTGGCGAAGCAGGTCTTCGGCGGACTCGGCTACAACCCCTTCAACCCCGCGCTCGCGGCGCGCGCGTTCATGCTCGTCTCCTTCTCCGAGGCCATGACCGCCTGGAGCTCCAACGGACTCTGGAAGGCCGCCGCCGGCTACGCGGCGGGGGACGCGGTCACGACCGCGACCCCCCTCCAGTACCTGAAGAGCGTCGGCACCGCGGCCTGGGCGAAGCTCCCCGCGGCCGACCAGGCCCTGGACTTCGGCAGCGTTTCCTTCCTCAAGGCCGCCTTCTTCGGCAACGTCAACGGGTGCCTTGGCGAGGTCTGCGCCCTCGCGCTCCTGCTCGGCGCGGCCTACCTGCTCGTCCGCCGCGTCATCACCTGGCACATCCCCGTCGCCTTCATCGGCACCGTCGCGGCGTTCGCGTTCTTCCGCTACGGCATGGACCTCTCCGCGCTCAAGCTCGCCGAGGCGCACGTGCTCTCCGGCGGCGTCGTGCTCGGCGCCTGCTTCATGGCGACGGACTACGTCACCTCCCCCGCCACGGCGAAGGGCAAGCTGGTCTTCGGCTGCGGCTGCGGCCTCGTCACCATGCTCATCCGCACCCAGGGCGCCTTCCCCGAGGGCGTCTCCTTCGCGATCCTGGTCATGAACGCCTTCACCCCCCTCATCAGCCGCTGGACCCAGCCAAAGCCGTTCGGCGCGAAGTGACGGACCCCCGCCCATGAAGAAGCTCCTCCACCTCATCCTCTCGCTCACCCTCATCTCCGCCATCTGCGCGGCCGTGCTGGCCGCGGTCAACGCCGTCACGAAGGACCGCATCGCGGGCCTCTCCGCGCTCAAGGCGAACAACGCCGCGAAGGCCGTCCTGCCCGCGGGCGTCCAGGCGATCGACGTCCGGGAAGACCCGGCCGACGCGCGGACGAAGGTCTTCGCCGGCTATTCCGACGCCGCGAAGCGCACGCTCGCCGGCTATGCCGTCCCCGGTGTCAGCGAGGCCGGCTACGGCGGGACGATCCGGCTCATGGTCGGTCTGAGGCCCGACCGCACGGTCGTCTCCTACCAGGTCCTCGCCGCCAACGAGACGCCCGGCCTCGGCGCGAAGCTCGGCGACGCGGACTTCGCGAAGCAGTTCCCCGGCAAGGACGGCGCCGCGCTCAAGGTGAAGAAGGACGGCGGCGCGATCGACGCCATCACCGGCGCGACCATCACCTCCCGTGCCGTCTGCGCCGCCATTGCGGACGCCTGCGCCCGGGTCGACCGCCTCGAGGGCAAGGCCGCCGCGGTCCCGGCCGAAAAGCCGAAGGCGAACGAGGGCCGGCTGGTCCTCGACCCCGCGAAGCCCGAGACGGCGCTGAAGGTCCTGCCCCGCGGCACGGCGTCCGCGGTCGTGGTCAAGTCCGGGACGCGCTTCCCCGTCTACGAGGGGCGGAACGCCGCCGGCGCGACCACCGGCTACGCCGTTGTCGGCACGGGCCGCGGCCGCGGTCCCGACGGCGAGATCGTCGTGCACTTCCTCTACGGCTTCACGCCGTCGGGCCAGCTCTCGTTCGCGGCCCGTCCCCTTCCCGTCAACCAGCTCGACCTCGCGCATCCCGCGGACATGACCGCGGCCCAGGGCGCGGCGCTCAACGCCGCGATGCAGGACGCCCAGGCCTCCATCCGCAAGCTGCTGGGGAAGTGACGTCGCCATGGCCGGAAGGAAGAAATCCCGTTTCGCCTGTCTCTGCGAATACGCCCTGCTCCGCACGGCCTGCGGCGTGGTCAACGCGATCCCCTACCCCGTCGCGTGCGGCCTGGCGCGCGCCCTCGCCTCCGTCGCGGTCTCGTGCGGCTTCAAGAAGAAGCGCACGCTGGAACGCATCCGGGGCTGCTTCCCGGAGAAGTCGCGCGCCGAAGCCCTCGCGATCGCGAAGTCCTCCCTCGCCAACGTGCTGCTGAACGCCGTGGAGATGATCCGCGCGCCGCGCCTCACGAAGGACTGGATCACGCGCCATGTCGAGGACATCGCGCTCTACTCCGACCGGCTCCGCGCCGTGATCGAAGAAGGCAAGGGCGCCGTGATCATGGTGCCGCATTCCGGCAACTGGTACATGGCGGCCTGGGCGATGGCGCAGTACGGCATCCCGCTCTCGGCCATCGCCGCGAAGCAGCGCAACCCCTACGTCAATGCGTGGATGAAGCGGCAGTACGGCAGCATCGACGTCGTCGAACGCGGCAGCGCCTCCGTGATGCGCGACATCCTCGGCATCCTGCGCCAGGGACGCGGCTTCGCGATCCTGCCCGACCTCCGCGTGCCCGCACGGGACGTCGAGGTCCCCTTCCTCAACGGCACGGCGAACGTCTCCCACGGCGGCGCGATGTTCGCCGTCGCGACGGGCGCGCCCATCGTGGTCGCGATCATGCGCCGCGTCGACGGGAGGCACGTGTTCGACCACCTCGCGACGCTGCGCCCGGACCCGAATGCGAAGGACCGCAGGGCCGAGGCCTGCCGCCTGACGGCCGAGGCGATGAAGCTGCTCGACGCGGGCATCCGCCGGACGCCCGAGCAGTGGTTCTGGTACAACAAGCGCTGGATCCTCCAGCCCGTCCAGCGCTAGACCGCCTTGGGCGTGACCCACGAGACGCTGCGGTACTTGTCCTGCAGGATCTCGTTCGCGACCGCGAGCACGTCGTCGGCCGTCACCGCGGCGATCCCGTCGACCATCTCCTGCGGGCTGCGGATCTCGCCGTAGGTCATCACGCTGTTGCCGAAGAAGAACATGCGCGCGCGCTGGTTCTCGAGGCCGAGGCGGAAGTTGCCGAGCAGGTAGTCCTTCGTCCGCCGCATCTCGGCGGCGGACGGCTTCTTCGCGCGAATCCGCGCGAACTCCTTCTCGATCGTCTTCATCGCCAGGTCCACGCGGCCCGTGTCGAGTCCGGCCATGACGCACCACCCGCCGACGTCCTCGAAGAACTGCAGCTGCGAACGGATGTCGTAGCTGAGCCCGTGCTTCTCGCGGACGCTCTGGAACAGGCGCGAGCTCATCGTACGGCCCATCAGGCAGTCGAACACCGTCGCCGCCAGCTTCTTCCGCTTCGGCGCGTGCACGCCGAACGTGCGGTAGCCCAGCGCGAGCTGCACCTGCTGCACGTCGCGCTGCGCACGGATCTCCTTCTGGGGATAGGGACGGGCGCGGACGGGGACGAACGGCAGCGGATCGCGGTCCGCGAGTCCGCCCAGCGCCTGCTCGACGAGCCGGCGCACCTCCGCGGGATCGAACCGCCCGGCCACGACCGCGACGGTCGCGCGCGGCACGTAGGCGCGGCGGATGTAGTCGCGCAGCGTCTGCGGCGTCATCTTGTCCAGCGTCGCCGCCTCGCCCGCGATCGGCAGGCCCAGCGCGTTCTTCGGGAAGAGCGCACGGGAGAGGTTCTCGCTCGCGACGGAGTCCGGCTCGTCGCCGTACATCTTGATCTCCTCGAGCACGACGTGCCGTTCGCGCTCGAACTCGCCGTCCGGGATCGCGGGGTTCGCGTACATGTCGCAGATGATGTCCACCGCGGTCGGCAGCGCGTCGTAGGGCATGTAGGCGAAGAAGCAGGTGCTTTCCTCGCAGGTGTAGGCGTTGAAGTTCCCGCCCCGCCCCTCGATCGCCTGCGAGATCTCGAGCGCGCTCCGGGTCTTCGTCCCCTTGAAGAGCATGTGCTCGATCAAATGCGAGATGCCTGCGTATTCGGGCAGCTCGTGGCGCGAGCCGCTCTCGACGAAGAGGCCGAAGCACACGCTTTCGACGTGGTCGTCCGGAACGAGGACGAGCTTCAGCCCGTTGGGCAGGACCTGGAGCGATGCGGTCGGCAGCATGGTCGGGCTCAGGCCTCCGCCGCGGCGTTCATCTCGGCCAGCGTCGTGCGGCCGTCGTAGAGGGCCTTGCCGACGATCGCCGCGCGCAGGTTGGGACGGTTGAGCGCGATGAGGTTCGCGACGTCGCGCGGACTCGACACGCCGCCGGACGCGGTGATCTGGCAGGTCGGGGCCGCGTCGCAGATGGCGGCCATCTGTTCGAGGTTCGGGCCGCCCAGCATGCCGTCGGTCGCGGTGTCCGTGTAGATGATCGTCTTGACGCCGGCCGCGGCCACGGCCTTCGCGAGGTCCGTCGCCTTCACCTCGGTCGTCTTCACCCAGCCGCGCGTCTGGACGAAGCCGCCCCGCGCGTCGATTCCGACGGCGATGCGGTCCCCGTACTGCTCGACCGCGCGGGCCAGGAAGCCTGGATCCTCGAGCGCCGCGGAGCCGATGATCGCGCGCGTCGCGCCGGCGTCCATCACCGCGCCCAGCGCCTCCATCGAACGCAGGCCGCCGCCGACCTCGACCGGGCCGCCAAACGCCGCGATGATCGCCGCGATGACCTCCGCGTGCTTCGGCGTGCCCGCGAAGGCGCCGTCGAGGTCGACCACGTGGAGCTCGCGTCCGCCCTGCTCCCGCCAGTCGCGCGCCTGCGCGGCCGGGTCGTCGTTGTACGTGGTGACGTCGTCGGCGCGGCCCTGGCGCAGCCGGACGCAGACGCCGCCCTTCAGATCGATGGCAGGAAGAATGACCATGGTGTGGATGCTCGCAATGGGTTGTAAATTCTTTTAAGAGAGGACATTATACCACATTTCCTAGGGTTCGGTGACCACGGAGACGCGCACGGAGTCGGAAACGCCCTCCTCCGTCGAGCAGGTGATGCGGTGCGCGCCCGCCTCGGGCTCCCAGGCGAACGGCTGCGCGCCGCGCGTCTCGCCCGCGTACCGCCCGTCGACGAACCACCAGAGGCGCCCGTCGGACACGTTCCCGGCGACCGTGCAGACGATCCGCTGCCCGCCGAGCCCCTGCACGAGGCGGAACGCCGCCCCGTCCTCGGGCCGGCGAATCGCAAGCGCACGCGCCTTCGCATCCGCGCCCGAGAAGGCCGCGACGAAGGCGTCTCGGCGCGCCTCGACCTCGCCGTCGAACCCGCGGCGGTGAACGGGGCAGAATGCCTGCGAGGAACGTCCGCGGAGACGGCGGCCGACCTTCGCGGCGGGGCATTCCGGCGCGGCGGGGAGCCCGCTTTCGGCGCAGACCCGGCAGTCCTCGACCTCGTCGGGCCGCGAGAACCACGGGCCGTCGTCCGCCGGGTAGAGGGACCGAGCCAGCTCCCAGGCGTGCGGCGCCGCGGCCTGGGCGCCCACGACCGTCGTGTCGCCGAAGCGGCCCGACTTGTGCCCGCACCAGACGCCGACGACGTACTCGGGGTTCCAGGCGACCGTCCAGGCGTCCCGGTACGCGGCGGAGGTGCCGGTCTTCCAGGCGAAGCGCGAGGTGCGCACGTCGGCGACGTGGCCCAGCGCCGCCGCGCTGCGCTCCTCGCCGGAGAGGATGTCGGCGACGAGCCAGCAGGCCCCTTCCGAGAGGAGACGCGGCCGCGGGGCGTCGCGCCGCGCCTCGACTTCGCACCTGAGCGCGCAGGGTTCCAGCAGCGTGCCGCCGCGCGCAAGGCAGCCGTAGGCCCCGACGAGCTCGAGCAGCGAGACGTGCACGTTGCCGATCGCCATGCCGAGCCCGAACGACTCGTCGGCGGCGTTCATGTTGTAGAAGCCCAGCGACCGCAGCACGGTGCCGAAGCGCGGCACGCCCAGGCGCTGGAGCAGCTGGACGAACGGGAGGTTGAGGGAGAGCACGAGCGCCTCCGCCGCGGACACGCTGCCGCGGTGCACCGCGTCGAAGTTCTGGGGATTGTATCCGCGATACGCCTTCGGAACGTCCGCCAGCCGCTCGTCCGGCGTGACGAGCCCGCGGTCCATCGCCGCCGCGACGAGGAACGGCTTGAGGGTCGACCCCGCCGGACGCGGGGCGATCGCCACGTTGACCTGACCGGCGTCCGGCGAGAAGTAGTCGTCCGAACAGGCGAGCGCCAGCACTTCGCCCGTCCGCGCGCGCAGCACGACCGCGGCCGCCGAGAGCCCGCCGGCGGACGCCGCCGCGACGGCCCGCCGCGCGCGCGCCTGGACGTCCGCGTCCAGCGCCGTCCCGACGTCGCCCCCCGCCCGCGCCCGCACGACCCGCCGCATCGCCCAGTCGCAGAAGAACGGCTCCTCGAACGGACGCGTCCCGCGCCGGATCTCGGGGCGCGAGGCGTTCGCCGCCGCGTGCTGCGCCGCGTCGATCATCCCCAGCGCCAGCATGCGGTCCAGCACGTACGCGCGGCGCTTCAGCGCGCGGTCGAGGTGACGGTCGGGACGGAAGCGCGTCGGGCTCTGGACCATGCCCGCGAGCAGCGCCGCCTCGCCGATCCCGAGGTCCCGCGCCCGCTTGCCGAACCAGCCGTTGGCCGCGGCCTCGACGCCGACCAGGTTCGAACCGAACGGCGCGCGGTTGAGGTACTGCGAGACGATCCAGAGCTTGTCGTGCCGGAGCTCGGTCTTCAGCGCGCGGATGGCCTCCACGCACTTCCACGGCAGGGTGCGGGGATGGGGCGCGATGAGGCGCGTGGCCTGCATCGTGATCGTCGACGCGCCCGAAATGCGCCGCAGGGCCGTGACGTTCTGGAAACAGGCGCGGAGCACGCTCGGCACGTCCACGCCCCAGTGCGTGAAGAAGCGGCGGTCCTCGCTCGCCACCAGCGCCTGGACGATCCAGTCGTTCGTCGAGGCGGCGTAGTACGGCCGGCAGTCCACGTCGCCGGGCCCCAGCGTCACGCGCAGGACGTTCCCCGCGTTGTCGCGCAGCACGGTCCCGCCCGGATAGACGGCCGCGCGGTCCAGCTGCGGATCGACCAGCGCCCAGGCGAGAAGAAGCGCCGCCAGCATGGCGGCGCCTCCCCATCCCGCGCTTTTCAGGAACTTCGTCATTTCCGCCGGAGGCCGGCGTCAGGTGCCGGCGACCACGTCCTTCAATCCGGGCGCCTGCGACTCGAGGCTCGCCCACACCTCCGCCAGGTTCTGGCGCACGCATTCGAGCGACCCCGCCAGCTCCGCGAAGGCCTGGGCGTATTCCAGCGCCTGCAGGGCGCCTTCGCCCCCCTCCATGCCGCGCGCCGTGAGGCGGGCGACCGTCTCGGACAGCGTCCCGCAGACGGATTCGAGGGAGCGCGATGCCGAAGCGACGTCCATCCGGTAGTTCCTTTCGAGTGACCACCGCGGAACCCGCGCGCACGATCCGGTAAACATGGACCGGGGGTGCGCACCCGAGGGTGCGCATCCCCGCCCGCATGCCGTTCCAGGTTTTGAATCGCGTGGTAGTTTTCCGCGGAACGACTTGTTAGCGTCGATGCTAAATCCAGACGCATTATACCACTTCCGCGCGCGGGGGGGAAGGGCGAATGCGCGGCGTCAGATCTTCACCCAGACACTGCCCTTCTTCGAGGACGCGACGACGGCCGAAATGAACTTCATCCCGCGCACGCCGTCCTCGACGGACGGGAAGTCGAGTTCGAGCGCCGTGGGCTTCTTCTTCAGCTGGCGGGCGCGGATCGTGTCCGTGAAGTTCTTGTAGTGGTTCGCAAACGCCTCGAGGAAGGCCTCGGGGTGTCCAGCCGGCGTGCGCGTGCAGCGCCCGGCGGCCGGGGACTTCTCCGCCACGTAGGGGTTCCCGCGCTTCCAGATCTGCTCGGGCATGTTGTCGCCGAGGACGCGCAGGTCGTTCGGGTCCTGCTGGAACCAGCCGATGGACCGGTCCTCGCCGTAGACCCAGATCTGGAGGTTGTTCTCCTCGCCGGAGCCGACCTGCGTCGCAGTGAGGACGCCCTTCACGCCCTTCTGCATGTGGAAGAGCACGTTGCCGTCGTCGTCGAGCCTGCCCTTGAGGTAGGTGCCCAGGTCAGCCAGGACCTCCGTGATCTTCAGCCCCGACACGTACTCGGCGAGGTTCGCCGCGTGCGTGCCGATGTCGCCCATGCAGCAGGAACTGCCACTGGACTTCGGGTCCGTGCGCCACGCGGCCGAGATCGGCTTGACCTTCGCCAGGCGGCCGAGCCAGCCCTGCGGATAGCGGACCTCGATCTTGCGCAGCTTCCCGAGGTCGCCGGCCTTCACCATGTCCTTCGCGAGCTTCACCATCGGGTAGCCCGTGTACGTGTGCAGCAGGCCGAACGTGAGCCCGGTCTTCTTCACGATCCGCTGCAGCTCGTCGGCCTGCTCCGTCGTCATCGTCATCGGCTTCTCGCACATCACGTTGAAGCCGGCCTCGAGGCAGGCCTTCGCGACGGGGAAGTGCGTGACGTTCGGCGTGCAGATCGAAATGAAGTCGACGCGCTCCTCCGGCGGCAGCGCGAGCTCGCCCCGGATCATCTCCTGGTAGGTGCCGTAGCAGCGCTTCGGGTCGATGCCGAGGATCCGTCCCTGCTCGAGGGACCTCTCCGGCACGATGTCGAACGCACCCGCCACGACCTGCACGTAGCCGTCCATGCGCGCGGCCTTGCGGTGGACTTCCCCGATGAAGGCGCCAATGCCGCCCCCGACCATGCCCATCTTGAGAATCTTCATGTCGTCCGACTTTCCTTTGTGTTGTGAC
>JAEDMN010000302.1 GCA_016302985.1 Kiritimatiellia bacterium
GGGACGGCGTCCGTGCCGGACGCGCTGCCGCTGCTCGCCACGTGCGACACGCTCGTCGTCGGCGCGGGCACGGGCGGCGGTCCCGCGGGCATCGCGGCCGCGCGCCACGGCGCGAAGACGCTCGTCTGCGAGTATCTCTACGTCGAGGGCGGCGTGCAGACGGACGGCCTGATCGGCTACTACTACTTCGGCAACCGCGTCGGCTTCACGAAGGAGGTCGACGCCGGGACGCGCGCGGCGGGCAGCGTCTTCCCGCAGGCGAAGAGCGAGTGGTACCGGTCCGAGCAGCGCAAGGCGGGCGCGGAGATCTGGTTCGGCGCGTTCGTCAACGGCGTGCTCGTGGAGGACGGGCGCGTCGCGGGCGCGGTGGTCGTGCTCGAGGACGGCACGCGCGGCCTCGTGCGGTGCGCGAACGCGATCGACGCGACCGGCAACGCCGAGCTGCCCGCGATGGCGGGCGAGGAGACGGAGTTCATCACGGACGACGAGCTCTCCGTGCAGGGCGTCGGGCAGGCGCAGAACACGATGGGCGTCGCCTACGCGAACTCCGACATCGGCTTCGTGGACGACACGGACGCCGCGGACGTCTTCTACTTCGCGCTGCGCTCCCGCCTCAGCCTGCCGGAGAACACGTGGGACCAGGCGCAGGTGATCAACAGCCGCGAGCGACGCCGCATGGTCGGCGCGTTCTACATGGGCGCGGCCGACGTCGTCAACGAGCGCACGTACCCGGACATCATCACGCGCACGTTCTCCAACTTCGACTCGCACGGCCAGACGCGCGACGACCTCTTCTTCATCCAGGACCCCGGCCACAAGCCGATGTACGTCAACCTGCCGTACCGCTGCCTGCTGCCGAAGAAGCTGGAGGGCCTGCTCGTGACGGGCCTCGGCATCAGCGCGCACCGCGACGCGATGCCGATCCTGCGCATGCAGCCCGACATCCAGAACCAGGGCTACGCGGCCGGCACGGCCGCGGCGATGGCGGTGAAGGGCGGCACGACGGTGCGCGCCATCGACGTGCCGGCGTTGCAGCGCCACCTCGTCGAGAAGGAGATCCTCAAGCCCGAGGACCTCGGGATGAAGGACAACTTCCCCCTGTCCGACGCCGCGTTCGACCAGGCCGTCGCGGAGCTCGCGGACGACTACAAGGGGCTGCCCGTGCTGATGACGGACCGCGCACGCGCGCTGCCGCGCATCCGGGGCGCGTTCCTGTCCGCCGAGGGCGAGGCGAAGACCGTCTACGCGCACGTGCTCGCGATGCTCGGCCAGGGCGACGGCGAGCGGCAGCTGCTGGAGAAGTTCGCGGCGATGGAGTGGGACAAGGGCTGGAACTACCGCGGCATGGGCCAGTTCAACCGCAGCGTCAGCTGGGTGGACAGCTACGCGATCGCGCTCGGCCACATGCGCTCGAAGGCCGCCGTGCCCGCGCTCGTGGCGAAGGCCGCGCAGCTCACCGAGAAGAGCGAGTACTCGCACTTCCGCGCCATCGCCCGCGCCCTGGAGGAGATCGGCGACCCGCGCGGCATCGAGGCCCTGGCGGACGTGCTGCGGCGGCCCGGCATCGGCGGCCGCTGGCAGGAGATGGGGCCGGAACCGCCCGTCGTGCCGGGCTACAGGAACGCGGCCGGCGACTGGGAGCGCACGCTCGCGCTGCGCGAGCTCTGCCTCGCCCGCGCGCTCTTCCGTCTCGGCGACACGCCGGACGGACTCGGGCGGAAGACGCTCGAGCGCTACGCGGCCGACCCGCGCCGCGCGTACGCGAAGCATGCCCGGATGGTGCTGGACGGGAAGAAGTGATTGCCTGTTTGCCGGATTGTCGGATTACCGGAGTGTTTGATCGACAGGGAGGTCTTGTAATGAAGAAACTGATGGTTGCGGGCGGCGCGCTGGCGGTGTTCGCGTGCATGGGCGCCGCCCCCACGGCGATCTCCGTCCCGGCGGGCGAGACCGTCAAGGTCGGGGCGGGATGCCAGTTCAAGGGCGGCGTGCTGGTGAAGACCGGCGCGGGGACGCTCGACCTTTCGGCGGCGGTCCTGCGCAACGAGGGCCTTGAAATCCGCGAAGGCGCGGTGCTGTTCGCCTCCGGCGGGAGCGCGGCGGTCTCGTGCCGCTACCTGCGCTGGAACGTGACGAAGACGCGTCCCGCCAAGAGCGCCCCGCCGGAATACGGGAACACGGGCTCGCAGTTCAGCGAGTTCCGCCTCTTCCGCGGCGGGAAGATGCTGCCGCGGCCCGCGCACGCGACGGCGATCTGCGCGAGCGACTGGGCCGAGAGCCCGAAGAAGGGCATCGACGGCGACCTGAAGACGAAGTGCTACGCGAACCCGTTCGTCGCGGACTTCGGCGAGGAGGTGACGTTCGACGGCTACTCCTTCGCGACGGCGAACGACGCGATCGGGCGCGACCCGGCCAGCTGGACCGTCGAGGCGGGCTTCGCGACCGCGGCGGGCATCCAGTGGGCGCCGATCGGCTCCGTGCAGGGCTTCGAGGCGCCGAAGGCGCGCTTCGCGGAGGCGGGGAAGGTGTTCCCCGTGTCGGTCTCGGACGTCGTCCCGGCCGGCTATCCGGTCGTGGTGCGCGCCGCGGGCCGGCTGGTGCTGCGGGGCGCGAACGAGATGCTCGAGGCCGTCTCCGGCGACGGGCTCGTGCAGCTTGAGGGCGGCGCGTCGGTCAGTTTCGGCGCGGACTGCGCGTTCACGGGCACCGTGTGCGGCGGCGGCGCGGTGAACTTCGCGAAGTAGGGGCGCCCATGCGCGTGAAGCTTCTGGCCGCGGCGCAGCGCACGGCGCGGGACTCGCCGCCCCGGCGATGCAGGAGGTCACGCGCGACTTCGGCGGCTGCGACCGCGACACCCTCTACCGGGAGACGCTGAAGCGCTTCGGCCTCACCGTGCTGAACGCGAAGGCCCGCGCGCACCTGGACGCGGCGTCCGCGCGCGCTGATATTGGCCAGTGACCATGTTGTTCACGATATTACATCTTGGACTGGCGGTCGTAGCTGGACTTCTTGTGGGGTCGGTACTGTGCCGCTGCGATGAGGCGGGGTTTCATCCGCTGCACAGGGCGTGGAATCGCTTTCGGCTGCTACCCCGTGTCCGACAACTTCTGTTGATCGTTCTTGTGGTCGGGGTTGTCCTTTGCGGCGGTGGAAAAGGGACTGGTCCTCGGCGGCAATCGGCGGAACTTTCGCGAG
>JAEDMN010000060.1 GCA_016302985.1 Kiritimatiellia bacterium
GGCGGATCTCGGCCTCGGGCACCTCCATGTCCAGCGCGCCGGCCGCGAAGCGGTTGCGGCGCAGCTGCTGCGCGAGCGCGTGGATCGCGAGGATGGTCTTCCGTTCCGCGGGTTTCAGCTTCGGGGCCGGGCGGCCCGTCGGGACGACGGGCCCTACCGATGCCGGGCCGCGGATGAGGTCCAGGACCTGCTCGTAGGCGAAGCGGGCCTTGGAGCGGATGACGGACTTCGCGAACTTCCGCGCGATGCAGGTCCCCTTCGCGTCGAAGGTCAGGAACGCGGAGAACGCGTAGCGATCCTCGCCCGGGACGAGCGAGCAGACGCCGTTCGAGAGCTGCTCGGGCAGCATGGGGACGACCTTGTCGACGAGGTAGACGCTCGTGGAGCGCCGGTAGGCCTCGCGGTCGAGCTCGCCGCCGGGCTTCACGAAATGCGAGACGTCGGCGATGTGCACGCCCAGGACGCGGTTGCCGTCCTTGTCCGTCTCGAGCGAGAGCGCGTCGTCGTAGTCGCGCGCGGACTCGGGGTCGCAGGTGAAGATGAACTTCTTCCGCAGGTCGAGGCGGCCCGCGGCGGACGCCTTGGCGGGAATCACGCCGACGCGCTCGGCCTCGGCGACGACCTTCGCCGGGAACTCCTCGGGCAGGTCGTACTGCTTCATCACCGAAAGGGTGTCGAGCGACGGGTCGTCCGCCGGGCCGATCACGTCCGTGATCTCGGCCTCGGGGGCGAGGCGCGGGTTCTCCCAGCGCATGAAGCGCATGACGACGCGGTCGCCCACCTGCGCGCCATGCGCGTCCGGCACCAGGAACTCCTGCCGGTAGGTCGGGCTGAGCGGCTGGACGCGCGTGAAGCGCCCCGTCGCGGAGACGGTGCCCACGATCGCGCGCGGCGCGCGGGCGTCGATGCGGATGACGCGGCCCTCGGGGCCCGACTTCGCCGGCGGGCGGCCGCCGCGAAGGCCGTCCCGCGCGGGCCGGTTCTTCAGCTTGATCGTCACGGTGTCGCCGACGAGCGCCGTGCCGAGGTCCTCCCGCTCGATCCAGGTCGCCTCGTTCGTCGCGGGGTCCACGAGGAAGCCCGCGCCATTGCGGGCCATGTGCAGTTCGCCGGTCATCGTGCCGACGGCGCGGGGCGGCTGCTGCGCCCGCATCTTCTCTTTACGCTTGTTCATATGTTCCTTCGTTCCGTATTTTTAATTTCGAATCAACCTTCAACGTTCAATCTTCAACCTCAGAAGAACCACTTCGCGCAGGCGAGGAGGCCCTGCTTCCAGGGCACGCGGTGGGAGACGCCCGTCTTGCCCTTGAAGGAGTCGAGGTTCGCCACGTACCAGTCGTAGTTGCGCACGAGCGCGTCCTTGTTCGAGAACTTCGGCGCGAAGCCGAGCAGCTTCTCGGCGCGCTCGATGGAGACGAAGCTGTCCGTCGACGCGGTCTCGTACACCCAGGGGTAGAGGGGCGAGAGGTGCAGCTTCTCGAGGATGCGGAGGATGAAGATCAGCGGGGCGACGGGCATGCCGCGGATCTTCTTCCCGTGGCCGGCGCGGTCGAGGACGGCCTGGTAGTCCTCCTTCATCGTCGTGAACGCCTTCGCGCCGATGTTGAACTCGGTGTTGACCTTCTCCGGCTCAAGCGTCATCGCGCTCCAGATCGCGCCGCAGAGGTCCTCGACGTCCATCAGCTGGTAGCGGTTGTTCCCGCTGCCGATCATCGGAAAGCCGTGCCCCGTGTAGGCCCAGTCGTAGAAGAGCGCGAAGACGCCGAGGCGCTCGGGGCCGATGAAGCTCTTCGGGCGGATCACGGGGACGCAGAGCCCCTGCTTCCGCGCGTCGCGGCAGATCTGCTCGGCCTCGATCTTCGCGTGGCCGTAGGGACCCACGCCGATCAGCTCGTCGTCCTCGTGGATCGGATGCTTCTTCGGCACGCCGTAGACGGCCGTGGAGGAGATCTGCACCATGCGCCCGACGCCGTGCGCGCGGCAGGCCGCGAGCACGTTGCGCACGCCGTCGACCTCCGTCGTGCGGATGTCCTCCGGGGAGTACAGCGGCAGCGCGGCGGCGGTGTTCACCACCGCGTCGCAGCCGGCGACGCACCGATCGACCGCCGCGGGGTCGCGCACGTCGCCCTTCGTGAATTCGAGCCAGGGTTCGGACTTCTCCGGATAGTCGAAGTCCGCGATGTCGAGCACGCGGATGCGCGCCACCCCGCGCGAACGCAGGTGGCGGATGAGATTGATGCCGAGGAAGCCGCTGCCTCCGGTGACGAGGACTGTCTGCATGTTGCTACTCCGTAATCTGGACTGTCAGGTCCGCGACGGTGGCGCGGGACAGGATGAAGACCGCGTCGGCCCCGCCGACGGACGCGTAGCGCCCGCCGCCCGCCGCCGGGCCGCCCAGCAGGAGGTTCCGCCGGGGAGCGCCGCCGTCGAAGTCGACCGCGATCGTGCAGGAAGGTTCCGCGAGACCGCACCGGCGGTAGTCGCCCGGCGTCGCGGCCACGGTCTCGACGCCCACGGCCTCCGTGCGCGTGAGCGCCGCGAGCAGTTTCTTCACGCCCTCGACCGACACGCGCGCCGGGGCCGCCCCGGCGGCCGCGTCCAGCACCCAGGCCTCGCGCCGGGCATCGCGGGCGACGGCCACCACCGCGCCCCCGCCGGGGCGCACGGTGATGCGGCGAACGGCGGCCGGGTCGAGCTCCTGCAGCACCTTCGAACGGAGGTCGGCGAAGGCGCCGCAGGCCGCGAACACGCTCTTCGGCACGGTCACGCCCGGCCGCGCGCCCGCCGACGTCGTCACGGAGACGTGCACCGCGCCCTCGGCGGGCGGCACGTCGGGCACGTCGCTCCGGCGCAGGCGCAGCACGTGCTGCGCCATCGCGGCCGCCGCCGCGGCGTCCGCCGGCGCGGCGACGGGAGCCTCGAGCCGCCAGGCGCCGTTCGTGCCCTGGGCCAGCACGTAGACAAGGGAGTCCGTGCGGAGTGAGAGCGCCTTGAGCCGCTCGCCCTCGGCGAGGGGGAAGACGCGCGTGTCGAGGTAGGGCGCGCCGCCCGCGCGGCAGAGTTCGGCCAGCGCGGCGTCGACCGTCACCACGGCGCGGCCGTTCTGCACCAGCGCGTAGACGAGGTTGGTGTCCGCGCGCGAGCCGAAGACGACCTGCTCGACGGCGCCGGACTGCGTGCGCACCGTGACGGCGTGCCCGACGTCCGCGGCCAGGCCGTAGGGCTCGAGGGCGGAGGCCTTGACGGCGGCGTCCTCGGAACCGGACCCCGGCTGCAGGGCGGAGGGAAGGATGAAGCCCGCGACGCGCGCGCCGACGAGACCGTCGGCCAGCGTCGCCACGGCGTCCATCTCGGCGGGCCCCTCCACGGGCGCGGAGACGGTCCAACCGCCCTTCCCGCGCACGAGCTTGACGAACGGGGACCCCGGCACGCGCAGGTCGATGCCCGCGATCTCGTCGCGGGAGCAGCTGACGAGCGTGCGGCGGCGGAAGCCGTCCGCGTCCACCGGCACCGCGTCGAGCGCCTCGACGGGCAGCGTGAAGACGTTGCGCAGGCCCACCGCGCGCGCGTAGACCTCCTTGCCGGACGCGGTCGTCGCGCCGAAGAGGACCTCCGCCTCGCGCGTCCCCGCACGCAGCACCAGTTTCAGCCGTCCGCCGCCGGCAAGGCCGAAGTCGGAGAAGTCCTCGTGCAGCTCCGCAAGCTCGGCGTCCGTGCGCATGTCGCCGAGCGGCATGAGGGTCGCCATGTCGACGAGGCGGCTCACGGCCGCCGCGTCGGCCGGGGCCGAATAGGGGGACGAGAGATGCCACGCGCCCCGGTCGTCCCGCAACAGGCCGACGACGTTCGTCCCGCCCGGCCGCCGCACCTCGAGGGCGTCCACCTGCTCGGGCGCGAAGGTGCAGAGCGTGTTGCGCGTCGCCTCGGTCGCCACGCGGCGGGCGTGGTCGGAGAGGAAGACCAGCGCGCCGGACAGCACGGCGATGCCGAAGAGGAAGAAAACCGTGAAACGGAAGTTGCTCACGCGTCCCTCCTCCGCCGCAGGAAGACAAACGAACCGAGCAGCAGCACGCAGCCGGGAAGCCCGACGGCGGCGAACAGCCCGAAGCGCATCCAGCCGCCGCGGTCCATGCCGGTCTCGACCGCGTTGCCCGGCGCCCGCGGGGCCGTCAGCGCGTCCAGGCCCGCCAACCAGGCGAGCGCGTTGAGGAAGATGTCGCCGTTCGCGTTCGCGCGGAGCGTCCGCGCGCCGTTCGAGACGAACGCGGCGTCGCCCAGCACCACGAGGCGCGACGGACGCAGGGCGACCTCCTTCGCCACGCCGCCGCCGCGCTCGAGCGCCACGGCGAGCGCGAGGGGGCCGGCGGGTTCGCTGGTCGCGTCGCGCAGCCACGGCCGCACGTCGGGCTCGCTCTCGCCCCAGGACGACGCGTCGGACCGGACGAGCTCGGTGAAGGACGTTCCCTCCGTCTGCGCGGCCGGCCCCGCGGCCAGCGGCACGGGCGCGGAGAAGACGGCCGTACCGCCCGCGAGCGGACGCATCACGGGATGGTCGGAGAAGTCGCGCGCCACGATGTCGGAGCCCGTCTGCGTGCGCGGCGAGACCACGGTGTAGGGCAGCACCTTCACGCCCAGGTCGGCCAGCAGCGCCCCCGCGCCCGCGTTCGGGCCGGGCGTCGCCAGCACGAGCAGGCGCCCGCCTTCCCGCATCCAGCCGCCCAGGCGCGCGGACTCGATGCGGGAGAACGGCTCGCGCGCGCCGGCGACGACGACCGCCGCGCAGTCCGACGGAACCGCCGGCGACGCGGCGAGGTCGAGCTTCCGCAGCTCGTAGCCGTCGCGCATCATCTCGCGCGCGATGCCGCTCATGCCGTAGACGGGGTCGTAGGAGTCGTAGGCCGTCTCGCCGTGCCCGACCGTCCAGTACACGACGCCGCGCTGCGCCGGCAGCGTGAGCTGCAGGAGGGCGGACGCGCAGGCGGACTCCCCGGAGAAGACGCCCTGCACGCCGACCGAGACGACGCCGTTGGTCGCGCCGGAGAACAGCTCGCGCACCGGGACGGAGACCTTGCGTCCGCCGCGGCGGAACACCAGCGTGCCCTCCTCCGCGCCATGCCGCACGAGCGCGACCGAACGGCCGAGCTCCCAGCGCGGATCGACGTAGTCGACCGACAGCCGCGTGCCCGCGACCGACCGCGCCGTGGCCTCGAGGCCGCGCAGCAGCCGCGCCACCGCGCGGAATTCGGGCGCCTTCCGCGGCAGGAAGCAGGTGACGTGCACGTCGCCGTGCGTCTCCGCGAGGATCTGGCGCGTCCGCGCCGAAGTCTGCGCCGCGCCCGCGCCCAGCGGCAGCTCGAACGAGATCTGCAGCCGGATCGCGACCGCCACGACCAGGCAGGCGAAGACGAACGCCAGCAGCGTCACCAGCCCGGTCGACAGCCGCGGCACGCGCCCCGCGCGCCCGCGGAGGCGGACGGCCGCGACGGCCTTCGCCGCCGCGAAGAGCGCGAAGCACGTCAGCACGCCGTAGAAGGCGAGCGTCGCGAGCGGCACCAGCCCCGTGGCGAGGTCCACGATGTGCGACTCGAGGGGCATCGACGCGACGCGCGCGCGCAGGACCGGCAGCCAGGCCGTCGCCGCCCGGAACGCGGCATGCGGGAGCGCGAGCATCAGGATCAGCGACGCGAAGGCCGCCGCCGCCGCGTGGCGGTAGCACGCGCTCGCCAGCAGCCCGAGCGCGCACCAGAGCACGGACTGCAGCAGCAGCGCGAGCGTCGCGGGCAGGAAGGCCCAGAAGGACAGCGTCGCGCGCAGGGACGGCGCGCAGAACGGCAGCACGAAGAGCGGCACGAACAGGTAGAGCGCCAGCGCGCCCCCCGTCATCGCCAGCGCGCCCAGGTACTTGCCCAGCACCACGTCGCGCTCGAGGACCGGCGCCGTCAGCAGCAGCTCGATGCGGCCGCTCGCGCGCTCGTCCGCGAGCAGGCGCATCGTCAGCAGCGCGGCCAGCACGGGCAGGAACGGGACGGCCGAGACCGCCCAGAGCGCGGCCACCGGCGTCGTGCCCCCGTCCCCCCGCATCAGGGCCACGGTGAAGAAGCCGCCGGACAGGGCCAGGAAGCCGGCCACCGCCAGAAAGGTCGTCGGCGAGGGCCAGAGACGCCCGAAGGTGCGGGCGAACATCACGCGGATGGTGCGCATCAGGACGCCCCCTCCCCCGCGGGCGCGGCGAGGCCGAGCACGCTGCGCACCCCCGCCGCCGTCTTCGCCCCGACCAGCTTCCCGTCGCGGAGCACGCAGAACTTCGTCGCCCACTGGGCCAGCTCGTCGAGCTCGTGCCCGCTGACGACCACGGAGGCGAAGGAGGACATCGCGGCGAGGATGCGCCCGAACGACAGGCGCGACACGGGGTCCAGCCCCGCCAGCAGGTCGTCGAGCAGCAGGAAGCGGGGGCGCAGCAGCAGCGCGTCCGCGAGCGCCACGCGCTTGCGCAGGCCGAAGGACAGGTCGCCGATGCGCACGCCGGCATGCTCCCCGAGGCCGCAGAGGTCCATCGCCTCGGCCACGCGATGGCGGATCTTCTTCGCCATCTCGCCGCGCAGGTTCGCCCGGTAGCGCAGGTAGTCGCGCACCCGCAGGTCGGGGTCCGCCGGAGCCGTCTCGGGCAGGTAGCCCATCATCCGCCGGAAGCGCAGGGGATGCCGGAACGTGTCCACGCCATCCGCCAGGACCTGTCCCGCGGAGGGCTCGCAGAGCCCCGCGAGCACTTTCAGGAGCGTGGTCTTCCCCGCGCCGTTCTCACCGGCCAGCACGACGGTCTCGCCCGGCGCGACGGAAAAGGACACGTCGTCCAGCAGCAGCTTGCGACCCCAGGAAAACGATATGTGTTGGACCTCTAACATCTAATGCGGACATTTTATCAGAAATCGGTTTTTGCCGCATTAGAAAACACCGCTATTCGCTCCAGTAGCGCTGCCGGCGGGGCATCTCCACCCCGGGCAGGAAGCCCGTCAGCGGGACCGGCGGCAGGCCGTTTTCGCGCCGCACGTCGTTGAGTTCGAGCCAGTGGAAGGCGCTGCGCTTGTTGTTCGTGTAGAGGAAGCGCTGCCGGTGCCAGTCGCCCCACTTGTTGGCCTCCACGTACGAGCTGGCGAACGGCACCGCGAGGTCGATCCAGAGCGCGAACGTGCGCAGCTCCGCGTCCGTCAGCGCCACGCGGCCGCCGTGCCCCGCCTTGAGCATGAGGAACCACTTCGAGCGGAGCGCGCCGAAGGACCGCGGCGGCTTGAACGGCGCAAAGCCGAGTGCGTGCGCGAAATTGACGTTTTCCGTGCATTTCCCCTTCTCGGAGAGCGCCAGATAGGAGGCCGTGTACGCCCGGTGGCTCTGGTCGTCGGAGGGCGGGATCTTCCCCGGCACGTTCCGGAGGTCGAGCCGGTGCTTCTCGCCATGGCAGCGCGCGCACTTCCGGTCGAGGATCGGCTGCACGTCCTTCTCGAAACCGAAGCCGTCCCCGAAGAACGCCGCGTCGACCCGCTTCGGCCGGTTCAGGCCCATCCAGTTGTCGAGCGACGCCAGGGGGCCCTCCCGCTCGAGCGCCTCCACGAACGGATGCCGCGCGCCGCCCGGCAGCCAGGACTTCAGATTCTGCGGAGCCTTCCGCAGCGCCGCCGCGGCGGAGGTGTCGGAGGCGGCCTGGTGCGGATGCTCGTGGCAGCCGATGCAGCCGTTCACCTCGCCGGGCTGGAGCGTGGACCAGCTGCGCATGGTCTGCAGCACGCAGCCCTCGGCGTCCACGAGCTGGAAGTAGACGGGCGTGCGCGCCGGCACCTTCACCGAACAGCTGCCGTCCGCCTCGACGTCCGCCTCGCCGAGCACGTGCTTCACGTCGTACGCGCCGTTGCCCACCGAGATCGGCGTGCCGATCTTGCCCTGCGTCGAGTGCCAGCCGTACTGCCAGTTCCAGCCGATGTGGACGGGACGGTACTCGAGGCCGACGACGCGCAGGCGCTTCACGCTCCCCTTCTCCAGTCCCCTGGACGCGGCGCCCTCGTAGACGTTCTGCACGTAGTACGTGCCGAAGCCCTCGCGGTAGTCGTGCTTCCGCATCGGCCGCACGGGCGCCTTCCGGGGGATCAGCGCGACGGGCTGCAGGCAGTGGTTGCCCCAGTCGAAGGCCAGCAGCTCGCGGCGGCCGCTTTCGTCCATCGCGTAGACGCCGAAGCGGCTCGAGTAGGGCCCGCGGTAGAAGCTGCAGCCCTCCGGCATGAACGAGACGAGGAACCGCCCGTCGCCGAGCGGGAACGGGTACGCCCACTGCGGACCGAACTGCGAATGCATGTCGAAGACGTTGTACTGGTAGTCGTGCGGCTGGCGCGCGGGCTGCACGCCCGGCGCCGCGTTCATCGCCGCGCCCGCAAGGTAGTACATGCCGGGGATGTTCGTCGTGGCGGGTCCGCTCGGGTTGTCCCACGGCGACCACGGGATCGTCATCACGCGGTTGCCCGGGAAGGTCATCTTCACGGCGTTCGTGTTCATGCCCCACACGCTCGCGGCGGGGTCGTAGGTGAAGCTCGTGTAGTCGTCGCCGTCCGCCAGGCGGGAGCGCGCGAGGCGCCCCTTCTGCGCGACGTGGTGCCCGCACGAGATCATCATGATGTCGCGCGTGCCGGGGATGCCGCGCGTATGCATGAGCGAGAACGGGAACTCGCTGTTGTTCGCGAAGAGCCCCGTCATCTTCGTGCCGTCCGGGTTCATCGCGTAGAGCTGCTGCAGGCCCGACGCGCTGCGGTCGTTGTACTCCCACTTGGTGAAGGAGACGCGGCCGTCGTCCAGCAGCTGCGGATAGAACGTCTGCACCTGGTCGAAGCCGATGCGGCGCACGTGCGAACCATCCGCCTCGCAGCGGTAGAGGTTGGAGACGGGCAGCGGCCAGCAGTCGACGGAGTGGCTGCAGCGCGTGCTCTGGAAGACCAGGGTGCCGTCCGGCAGCCAGCACGGCTCGATGTCGCTGCAGACCAGCCGGAAGTCGTTCGTGAGCCCCGCCACGCTCCCCGCGCGCACCCACGCGTTGGACGTCAGCTGCACGAGCTCCTTCGTCGCGAGGTCCATCTTCCAGAGATGGTAGTCGTCGTTCTCGAGGTCGCGCCGCTTCGCGAAGACGACGGTCTTCGCGTCGAAGGACGGCGCGGGGTCGCGGATGATGCCCGTCGGCTCGTCGAGCAGGACCTCCTGGGACACGGTGCCGTCGGGATTGATCGTCGCGCGGACCAGCTGGGAGCCGCCCACGTAGTCGGGCACGCTCCTCCACTCCTGGAACGAGGCGTCGGACATGTCGTCCGTCGCGTGCATGATGGAATTGCCCATCACGATGTGCTTCACGTAGAGGAACGTGCCGCACTTCTCGCGGAACTTCGCGAGGAAGGCCCGGCGCGCCGCCTCGCGGGCCTTCCGCCAGGCGGGGTCGCGGCCGTTGCCGGTCGCGGACAGGACGGACGAGATGTCCTCGCCCAGCGGGTCGGGCTTCGTGGTGTCCGGCTCGACGTTCGCGAGATGGGAGACGTTGCTCACGCAGCAGCTCTGGTAGAGCCAGTCCCGCACGAGCCGGGTGTCGGGATAGGCGACGGAGCCGTCCGCGTTGGGCAGCGGCAGGTCCTGCGGCAGGTCGCGTCCGAAGAAGGACATCTCGGCGATCTGCACCGTGCGCGGGCCGTCCGCGCGCACGCGGTACGGCGGCGTCTCGAAGATCCGCTCGAGGTGCTTCTGCGCCTCCCACGTGTAGAAGCAGTAGTAGTGCTCCGCCTGGTCGTACGTGTCCTCAACGACCACCTTCACCTTCCGGCAGCGGACCGGTGCCCACGTCGCGTAGTTCTCCTTGTAGGTGTGCGACGGACGGAAGTCGCGGTGCGCGAGCAGCGGCTTCCACGCGCCGTCGACCTCGGCGTAGAAGCTCGCCTTCCGCACGCCGCGGTTCGTGTAGCTGCGCCCGGCCATGATGCGCACGCCGCCGATTTCGCGCGGCGCGCCGAAGGAATAGACAATCGCGACGGGCGTTCCGTCCCACTTCACGGCGCACGCGGGATTCACCGCCCCGTCGACGAGCCGCTCGACGCCCTGGCCCGGCAGCGTCGTCGCCGGCGCCTGCAGCGCCACCTTCAGCGGCGGCACGGGCAGGACGGACGCCGGCACGAGCTCCGTCCAGTCGTACTCCTCGAGCGCGCCCCACACGCCGACGGCGTAGGAGTCGTTCGCGGGGTCCGGATTCTCCACCATCTCGGTCCAGCTCGGCGGCGGATCCGCCAGCTCGAGGCCGGAGAAGAGCTGCGGCTCCGCGGCGTACGCGTGCGCCGCGGCGATGCAGTCCCAGCCCTTCGCCTTCAGGACGGCGCGGCGGTCCGAAGGACCGCGCTTCAAGACGGAGACGCCGGACGGGAGGGCGGGGATGGAGGCGTCCGGGGGGAGGGCGGCGGCGAAGAGGATGCGCTCCGCGTCGCGGCCGACGACGCTGCGGCCGAGCGTCGCGAGGAGCGCCGCCTCGTTCTCGCGCCGGCAGCCGAAGGGCCCCTTCAGGTACCACCAGTCGAAGTTCGGATGGTCGAACGGGGGCTCGGCCTGCGCACCGGACTTCAGCAGCTCCGCGAGCGGGCGGATGTTCGCGCGGCGGCGCGCGATTTCGCGCAGGTCGCGGCCGGGCTTCGCCGCGCGGGCGGACGCAAGGCCCGACGCGCGCGCGGCCAGGAGGTCGTACAGGCTGCGGAAGCCGGGCAGGTCGCGCACCTGGCGGTTCGGCGTCACGAAGGCGGCGCCCGCGGGGAACGGCAGCGGGGCCTTGTTCGCGGGGTCGCTCGCCTCGTGGTCGCCCGCGCCGGGCGCCCAGTAGTCCGCGAGGGGCTTCGGCGGCTCCGCGCCGCGGATGCCGTGCGCCATCCAGTCGGTCTGCGCCGCGCGCGTGGGCGCGGGGAGCCCGTGCGGCCCGTCGCAGGAGAAGTGCCAGTACGGCCCCGCGAAGCCCAGACGCGCCGTCAGGTTCGTGAACACGGCGAAGGTCCGCACGGCGCCCGCGTGCGGAAAATAGTCCTTCCAGCGGCTGCCCGTCGCGAGCGCGACGCGCGGCTGGCCGAGCGCGAGCAGCGCGGCGTGGTTCACGCCGTCGCCCAGCTGGTTCCAGTAGAACTGCTCGGCGTCGTGGCAGCCGCGCGCGTGGAAGACCTCGCGCAGCGAGGAGACGTAGCAGTTCGGGAACGCGACCCGGATGCGCGGATCGAGCGCCTGCAGGTACGCGCTCATCGTGCCGCCGCCGGAGGTGCCGCACACGCCGAGCTTCGAGAGGTCGACGTCGGGGCGCGTCTCCAGGTAGTCGACGGCGCGGATGCCGTCCCAGATGCGGAAGCGCGCGAAGTTCCAGCCGACGAGCCACCCGCGCGCGCCGAGGCGCGTGTGCTCCGTCGAGCAGTTGTCGCGGTAGTCGTGCGCCGGCGCGGACTGCCGCCGCTCGCCCTGCGAGACGGGGTCCCAGGCGAAGGCCGCGAAGCCCGCCCGCGCCATCTGCGCGAGGTGCGCGGCGTAGCGCGGCGCGAGGATGCCCGTGTCGCTGTGGCCGAGCGGCATCAGCACCGCCGGATGCGGCGCCTTGAACTTCGGGTCGGCCGGCAGCGCGAGGTGCGCCGTCACGTAGACGCCGGGCTGGGACTCGAACAGGACGTTCTCGAGCGTGAAACCGTCGCACGCCACGCGCCCCGTCACGCGCGCGTTGAGGGGCGTCCGCTCGGGCAGGCCGCCCAGCCCCCGGATCCACGCGGCGCGCCACGCCGCCTGCTTCGCCTCCAGCTCCGCCGGCGTGCGGACCGCCGCCACCGCGGCGTCGGCCGCGCGGTCGGCCGCGGCGAGCTCGCTCATCAGGTCCGCGCGCAGCGAGCCCGCGGCGCAAAGCGCGACCAGCATCCACATTTCAATCTTAGACATCTTGTACTCCACGCGATGACAACCTTCGCCGATCGGATCCGGCCGGCGCGCAACCCAGGGGGACCAGAGCCCCGTCTTCAACCTTCGCCCTTCACCCTTCAGCCTTCACCCTTCAACATTCAACGGAGCCGGTGGCGGGCGATGACCTCGTCCTGCCAGCGCTTCGAGAGGGACGTGAACCGCGCCGAGAAGCCGCACACGCGCACGATCAGGTCGCGGTGCCGCTCGGGATGCCGCTGCGCGTCGAGCAGCAGCTCGGCCGAGTTGCAGTTCGGCTGGATCATGTGCGAACCCTTCTCGCAGAACACGCGCAGGATCGCCGCCAGCAGGTCCGCGTTCATCGCCGAGGCGTCGAAGGTCAGGTTCACGTTCGACGCGTAGAGGCAGTCGTGCGGCAGGCGGCCGATCGAATTCATGACCGTCGTCACGCCCTCCTCGCAGCGGGACTCGCTCGGACTGAACCCCTGCGCCAGCTGGTCGCCGTCCCGGCGCCCGTCCGGCGTCGCCTTCGTCTGCGCGCCCCAGTACATGAACTCGCGGTAGGTGTAGACGGCGTAGCGGTACTTGTCGCCGAAGCCGTTGTCCTTCCCTTCCGTCGCCTTGTTCGCCTGCTTCATGAACCAGCCCATGAGCTCGACCGGGCCGTCCGTGCCGTCGCCCCAGTAGGGGGACGCGAGGGCGGCCCGCCGCAGCTCCTCGCCGCGCGGACCCTTCCAGTTCGCGCGCACGGCGTCGAGGAACTCCTTCACCGTCGCGAGCTTCCGGTCGAAGCAGACGCTCTTGACGGCCATCAGCGAGTCCGTGACGTTGCCGATGAAGCCGAGCGTCAGGATGCGCGGATGCGACTCCGAGCCGCCTTCGTTCGTGTCCCGCCGCGATTCGATGCAGCCGCGCAGGCACATGGAGTAGACGGGGTGCGGGAAGACCTGCGCGCTCGACGCGCCGTACTTCGAGTAGTCGTCCGTGACGGCTTTCAGGTAGCGCGCGAAGTTGCGCCAGTAGATGTCCCGCAGCTCCTCGAACGACCGCGCGCCGTCGAGCGGGTCGAGCGTGAGCGCGCATGCCTGCAGCGTCTTCGGGTCGGGATTGAGCATGAGCTCAAGCAGCTTGATCATCGAGAGGTAGTTCGCCCCGTCGACGTCCTGCACGCCGTCCACGTAGCCGTTCCAGCAGCCCGTGCCGATGTAGGCGCGCGCGTCCTCGGGCGAGAAGCCCTCGGCCGCGTACTGCTTCAGGTAGCGGTCGTCGTTGAGGAGCGTGAAGACGGCGTGCCCCTTCATGAGCATGTCGCCGATCTGCCTCAGGTACGCCTCGGGCGAATTGGACGCGATGCGGCAGTGCAGCTTCGGGAAGACGCAGTCCGCCTCGAGGTGCGCCCGCAGGAACATCTCCGTCAGCTCGTTGTAGAGCGGGACCCCGGCCGCGTCGCAGCCGCCGAGGGACATCGGGATCTCCATCTCGTGGTCGTTGTACGAGTCGACCTGCGTCCGGCTGTCGTAGTGGCTGTCCGCCGTGACGAGGAACTGCTCGGCGAGTTCGCGCGCCTGCTCCTTCGTGAGCGTGCCCGCGGCGAGCTCCTTGCGGTAGAAGTCGATCAGGTACGCGTCCGGACGGCCGAGCGAGAAGCAGTTCACGCCGTCCACGTAGCCGAGGATCTCGCGCACGAACCAGAGCGTGTTGAGCCCTTCGAAGAACGTCTTCGGCGGCTCCCACGGGCAGTGCGCCGCCGTGTCGGCGATGCGGCGGAGGTTCGCGGCGGCGCGGGGCGACGCGGCGGCGCCCCCTGCCAGCATCGCCTGCGCCGCGGCGGCGAACCTGAGCTGGAGATCGTGAATGGTGTCGAGGCCGACGAGCGCGGTCTCGAGCTCCTTGCGTCCCTTCGGATCGTCGGCGGGGCACTTCCCGAGCGCGGCCGCGACCTCGTCGCGCACGCCCTTGAACCCGACCGACAGGATCTTGCGGAACGGCGGCACGTGGTGCATGTCGTCGCAGAACGGGCCGCAGCAGAGCGCGAGACAGCTGCGCTGGCGCGCGTGCTGGCGCGCGAAGGCGGCGTCCGGCACGAGGCCCTTCTCCTTGTAGAACTTCCCGCAGAACCTGTTCACCAGGCGCGCGGGACGGTGTCCGCTCCAGCCGCCGTTCACGCCCGCCTCGAAATAGAACGGGCTCTCCTTGAAGAGGAACGGCACGAAATGCCGCCGCATCGCGAGGTAGCATTCACGGCGCACGTCGAGCGCGTCGTAGTCCGGATGCGCCTTGCACCAGGCCGCGAGCTCGCGTTCGATCGCGTCGTAGCCCGCCTTCTGCCGCGGGTCCTTCACCGCCTCGTCCTGGAAGCGGTCGGGATAGTACGCGCGCAGCTCCGCGCGGAGCGACGGGATCGATTCGGAGACGGCGGCCGTCGCCGTCGTCGCCAGGCTCAGAGCCGCACAGGCGGCAATCAGAATGCGCTTCATGATC
>JAEDMN010000303.1 GCA_016302985.1 Kiritimatiellia bacterium
CGATGCGCACATGAAGGCTTTTGCTCCGCAAACCCGCGCTCCGCGCGGGACGCCCTTTCATGTGCGCATATCCTGGCTCCGCTCCCTATTCGCGCGGCCCTGCGGAGCAACAGAGGCGGAAGCCCAGGAGGATGTCGCGGCCGGACGGCCGGTGCCCGCCGCGGACCGCGGAGCGGCAGAGCCGCGCGCCGCCGATCCAGCTACCGCCGCGGCAGACACGGAGCGTGACTCCCCCATCAAAGGTCTGCGGCGAAGAGGTGTTCTCGGGATCGACCGCCACGCGATAATCCGCGTTGTACCAGTCTGAACACCATTCAAGGACATTGCCGATCATGTCGTGGAGGCCCCAGGCGTTCGCGGCCTTCAGCCCCACGGGATGGGTCCCCGCAAATCCGCCGGGATGCTGCTTCTCCTCCCAGTTCGCCGTGTCGAAACCGTTGGACAGCTCGAAGCCGACGCTCGAATTCCCGCCATACCAGGCGATGTCGTCCAGCGCGGGTCCGTTGCGCGATCCGTAGATGATCAAGTCACGCCCGTTCGGCAGCGCCGTCTCCGTCCCCGCCCGGCAGGCATACTCCCACTCGGCCTCCGTCGGCAGACGCACGGCGAGGTCCGGATGGACGCGGCGCACGGCGCGGATGAACGCCTGGCAATCCTCCCAAGAGACCTGCTCCACGGGCCGGTCGGGACTCTGGAACCACGCCGGATTCGTCCCCATCACGCTCTCCCACTGCCGCTGCGTGACCTCGTATTTCCCGAGCCAGAAACCCTTCGTCAGCGTGACCGGATGCTGCACTTCGTTGTCGAAGCGTCCCTGTTCGGATGCAGGGCTGCCCATCGTGAACGAACCCGGCGGGCACCAGACCAATTCCATCGTCGCACCACCGGGGAGCGTGATCGTCTTCGTGACGCCGGCATGGAGGCCGTCGCCACCATCCGCCTTCTTCACCTGCGGCTTCTCGGCGGCGGACGCCTTCTCCGCCTTGAACTTCGCGAGAAGGTCCTTCCAGAGCTTTTGCGCGGCGGGCACGGACGGCAGCGCGGGCTCGACCTCGGCGCAGAGCGCCGCGGCCTTCTCCGGCACGTACACCGCGGCCTGTGCGAGCTCGGCGAGCGATCCCGTCACGAGGCGCAGCTCCGCGAAGTCGCCGAGCGGCCGTGCGAGGAATTCCTTCGTCGGGAAATGGACCTCGGACGCGCCATCCGACCCGTCCTCGGTGGCGGAGACGAAGACGAGCGCGACGTCGTCCTTCCGCGGTGCCGCAATCGCGGGCGTGTCGAGGACGGACGCGAGCCGTCCGTCGGACGCGAAGGCGAACGCCTCGTCCGGCATCTCCTCGTCCTCGGCCAGGACCTCGTTCAGCGCGCGGAGCGCCTCGCGCACCGTCACGCGCGCGCCCTTGCGTCCGCTCGCCTTCGTGAACTTCCGCCGCACGCGCCAGGGCGAGAGGCGCTTCACGTCGCCGAAGTCGACCGCGACGAGCGTGTTCGGGCTGAGCTTCATGAGGCGCGTGATCTCCGAGACCACGTTGTCCTTCGTCCGCTCGGAGACGACCGGGAACTCGTCGCCGACGAGCGAGAGCGTCACGGCGTTGCGGCGGCCCTGGGCGACCATCCGCTTCGCGTCGCGCAGCGTGACCTGGTCGGCGATCGGATAGTCGAAGAAGAACGTGCGCTCCTCGGCGCGGAGGCGGACGGGATCGGTGCGCTCCGTGTACGGCACGGGCACGGGCGCGCTGAAGCCGTTGAGGATGACGCGGGCGTTGGGTCCGCCCACGAGGAAGGTGTCCGAGAGGTCCTTGCTCTTGAACGTCACGGAGAACTTCAGATGGTACTGGCCGTACTGCTCCAACTCCTCGAACTCGCTGGAGGACCCGCTCTTCGAGCCGCGGGTGGATTCGCTCACGCGCTCCGTGCCGTTGTGGTCCGAACTCTTCTGGTTGCGACTGTCCTCCGAGGAGATCTTGCCGCCGATGTCCGTATGGATGCCGAGCAGGCCCATCAGCGAGAAGCCGCCACTGCCGCCCGAGCTGCCGCCGATGGAGCCGCCGAGGTTCGACCCGGAGGAATGTCCCGAGGTTCGTGAACTCTCCACACCGCTCCCGACCGTCTTCTTCTCGCCGGAACTCTCCTCCTGCGTCTTCGAGGAGGAGTTCCCTACCTTCGACGCGCTCGTCGCGGCGTCGAGCGTGCGCGTCAGCGTCACGGGCCCGAGCTCGTACGACACGCCCTGCGGCAGCACGAGCGACGACAACTTGAACGCGGACGTATCCGCCGCCGCGCAGGCCAGAACGGACAAAAATCCAACCACCAACAACGATCTTCTCATGCCTTCACCCTTCCACAGATCTTCAGGGACGACGTGGTTTCAGAACCATCCACAGCACCAGATAGGCCAGAGCGGGAATGCCACTCAGAAAGATCGTCACCAGGGCGACCAGCCACCGCATGCCCGTCACGTTCAGATCGAGACGCCGTGCCAATCCGGCGCAAACGCCGGCGATCATCTTCCCCTCGGTCTCGCGATAAAGTCCGTTGTCCATCGCCCCTCACTTCTCATGGCGGCCCGTGGGGCTGTGATGGCAACCAGGCCCCGTCGACTTCGAACCACACCAGACGCACTTCCCTGCACCGGGGCCATGACGGTGCTTGCCCGTCGGCGAATGGTGACACCCCCGGCCATAGGACCGCGAACCGCACCAGTCGCAGGCGTTCTCGTCGTTCCGGTGCTCATGCTTGCCCGTCGCACTGTGATGGCAGCCGGGACCATACATTTTCGAATTGCAGTGTCGGCACCGCGAATCACCCGCACCATCTGCCGACGCGGCAAACACCAGCGACAAAGCGAACCCCACGGCAAAAACTAGATTTCTCATTCTCATGCTTCCATTCCCCGCGCCTCATTCGCACGCCCCCACTCCGGCGCAGAAAAAAAAGAGTGGCGTGCCATCAAGTTCATGTTCCGCCAAGCGCCCTTGATTATTGTACCATAACACCCAGATGATGGGCAATGTCCCGGGGCTTCAGATCTCTAAAACCGTCTAAAACCGTCACTCGTCATGCGTCTCTGCGTTCCGCGGTCGATCAAGCACAACGAATCCGCGTTGCCGGGTAGATTGAAGGAATCCAGGCCGACGCCTTCGGCGAACGCAGAGTCCACAGAGCACGACACGGAGACACGAAGCACG
>JAEDMN010000061.1 GCA_016302985.1 Kiritimatiellia bacterium
CAACGGCCCCATTCTATCAGAACCCACCCCCGTGCGCAAGGGAAGGGACTAGCGGCCGAGGTCCGGGCGGATCGGCCGACGCACCACCGGGCTAGAGACATGCCGGCACCCGCTACTTGTGGAAGTAGTGCTTCTCCGTCCCGTAGGGGAAGTCGGAGGGAATGTAGTTGCCGACGTGGTCCCAGGAGAGGGAGTAGGCCTTGGGGAAGTGGAGGAAGATCCAGGGGCAGTCCTCGCGGACGATCTCCTGGGCCTTGCGCCAGCAGGCGTTGCGCTTCGCGGGATCGGTCTCGGCCATCGCCTGGTCGTAGAGCCGGTCGAACGCGGGATTGCGGTAGTTCCCGTGGTTCCCCCCCGGGGAGACGTTCTTCGAATGGAAGAGCTGCAGGAAGTTCTCGGCGTCGGGATAGTCGCCGATCCAGCCCAGCATGAACAGCGTGACATTGCCCTCGTCGACGGCCTTGAGGTAGGCGGTCCAGGTCATGTAGCGCGGCTCGAGGCGGATGCCGATGCGGTTGAAGAAGCTCTGCATCAGCTCGATCTCCTCGCGGGCGGACTGGTTGGCGCGGCCGATCGTGATCGGGATCTCGAGGCGGCGGCCCGTCCTGGGGTCGATGCCGTTCGGGTACCCGGCCTCGGCGAGGAGCTTCTTCGCGCGCGCGAGGTCGAATGAATAGGCGAACGGCGTCTCGAGACGCCCGTCGACGCCGGGCGGGACGGGGCCGTCGCTCGGCTCGACGCGGTTGTTGAGGAAGCGCTTCCAGGCCTGCGAGTCGAACGCGCAGTTGAGGGCCTGGCGGAGCTTCTTGTTGGGGCCGAGCACGGGGTCGTTCATGTTGACGCCGACGTACATGACCATCATGGTGGGGTTGCCGAAGAGGCGGACGCCGCGCTGCTCGAGGTCGCCGACCAGGCGGCCGTCGGGACCGACCACGGCGTCCCAGTTGTCGTGCGAGACTTCGCCGAGGAAGTCCACCTCGCGGGACAGGAACATCAGCCACTGGGTGGAGACGTCGTCGACGACGAGGTATTCGATCTCCTCGAAGGGCTTCGTCTTGATTTCGCCCCAGCCGCGCCAGGACGGGTTGCGGCGGAAGCGCATGCGGTGGTTGCGCCACCATTCCTCCAGATAGTAGGGTCCGGACCCCACCGCGACGCCGCCGAAGCGGACGCCGTACTTCTCGACGGCCTCGTGCGGGACGACGGCGGCGTAGGAGAGCGCGGTCAGCCAGGGAAAGACATGGAGGGGCTTCTTGAGCGTGATGCGGACGGTCCGGTCGTCGGGCGCCTCGACCTTCTCGACGGCGCTCATCGTCCAGAGACCGCTCGAGGCGTTCGCCTTGTCGCCGAGGCGGTTGAGGGAGTAGACGACGTCGGCCGCGACGACGGGGCGCCCCTTCCCGTCCGGGAAGCAGGGGTCGTCGCGGAAGCGGGCCCCTTCGCGCAGACGATAGGTATAGACCTTCGCGTCCGCGGACACCACGGGCATCTCGCACAGGCACGGCTTCAGGCGGTAGGGCCGCGCGAAGTAGTCCACTTCGAGCAGCGGTTCGTAGACGAGCGAGACCGCGCGCGACTCGCAGACGCTGGACGAGCGGAGCGGATCCAGCGACGCCACGCGCTCGAGCGGACGGCGGAAGATGGACGCACGGTCGAGTTCGGCGCCGGCCAGGGAGGCCAGCGCCATGCACGCGAAGAGGACGGGGAGACGGTGCCGCATGCGACCTCCGGAATCAGCTCACCATCCAGGCGACGCCGGAGACCAGCGCCGCCGAGTAGGCTGCGGAGACGACGTCGTCGAAGAGGACGCCGTGGGCGGAATGGATGTTGCGGTCGATGTAGCGGGCAACCGGCAGCTTGATGGCGTCCAGGATGCGGAAGACGACGAACCCGAGGAGCGCGAAGGCCCAGACCGGGTAGGCGGGTTCGGCCGGCAGGGCCCAGAAGAGCGGCACGCACAGGTAGCCGACAACCTCGTCCAGCACGAAGTGCTTCGGATCGAAGTCCTTCCAGTACGCCTGCGCCCAGGGCGTGAGCCAGTAGTGGAGACCCGAGAAGAGGAATACGCCGAGGAGGCACCAGAACCGCGTCAGCGCGTCGCTGGCGCCACAGGCCAGGGGCAGCGCGTGCCAGGCGAGGCCGGAGAGCGCGCCAAAGGATCCGGGCACGGCGGGGGCGAGCCCGAGGAAGAATCCACTCGCCAGGAAGAGCTTGAGCTTGTTGTCCTTTTTCACGGAAAGGAGTATATCAAATATCCCAATTTCGCGCTTGCCTTCCACGGGTGAAAACGGATATAATATCGGCTCAATTTTTGTACAAGAAAGAAGAGGTCCAAAATGGGTACAGGTCGTACACTCCGTAAAGAGTCCCACGTTCGTCCGTGCAAGACGCCGGCCGGCAAGGCTCAGCGTTCCAAGGTTCAGCGCCAGCGTCTGGTGAAGTTCGGCATGGCCGAGGACGAGGTCAAGATCATGAGCGACGAGTCCGTCCGCGTGCTCGTCCAGCGTCCGACGGTCGTCAAGAAGATGCTCGCGAAGAAGGCCGCTCTGGCCGAGGCGAAGTAAGAGCTTCTCCATGACAGTCGTTACCTGTTCGATTGACGAACGGTACGTGAATCCCCTCTTCGAAGTCTTCGACGGAGGGGATTTCATTTTGTCTTCGTACCGTGACATCGAGGACTCCCAGACCACGCTGCAGATCTTCCTTCCCGACGCGGCGGACGCCCCGCGGGCGACGGAACTGCTGGTGGCTGCGGGTGAACTGGTCGGTCTCGAACTGAAACCCGAGACGGGGTCCGTCCCCGACGAGGACTGGAAGTTCTCCTACCGCAAGCACTTCAGGACCGAGGTCCTCTCCCCCCGGCTCGCGATCGTTCCCGAATGGGAGGTCGAGAAGTTCAAGGCGGACCAGGCCGGCCGGTCTTCCCCCCGGATCCTCGTGCTTGACCCCGGCATGGCCTTCGGCACGGGACAGCACGCGACGACCCACGCCTGCCTCGAGTACATCGACGAGCTGGCCGTGGAGGATGCGGACCGCTCCTTCCTCGACGTGGGCTGCGGCTCGGGCATCCTGGCCATCGCGGCGAAGCTCGAGGGCTTCCGCGACGTCGCGGGCTTCGACATCGATCCGGATGCCGTGCAGAACGCGAACGAGAACGCCGGCAAGAACGGCGTCGACATCCGCTTCGTCCGCGGCGACCTCTGCAACAAGTCCACCCTTCCCGACGTCCAGAAGACCGGCGACCGCCAGTTCGACGTCGTGGCGGCGAACGTGCTCGGCCCGATCCTCACGCGCTTCGCGAAGGAGATCGCGCCGCTGGTCGTTCCCGGCGGCAAGCTCATCCTGTCCGGCATCCTCGACACGGAAACCGACCCGGTCTACCGCGAAGTCAAGGCCGCCTACGAGGCGCTCGGATTCCGCGAGCTTTCGTCGAAGCTGATCGGCGAATGGCGGACGGGACTGTTCACCCGGTGAAGGTTGAAGACTGAAGGCTGAAAGACCAAGGGCCGCCCTTCCGGGCGGCCCTTTCCGTTGAAGGAGGAACTGAATTCAACCTTCAACGTTCTACGTTCAACCGTCGAAGCCTCACTTGACCTCGTGGCACCAGCCGTGCTTGTCCTCGACCGTGCCGTACTGAATGCCCTGGACGGTGTCGTAGAGCTTCTGCAGGACGGGGTGGACGGTCTCGGGATCGGAGATCTTGATGACGTCCTTGTTGCGCGTGATCTCCCAGACGGGCGTGATCACGACCGCGGTGCCGAGCGCCGCGACGGCCTTGAACTTCCTGATCTCGGTGTAGGGGATCGGGCGGCACTCGACCTTGATGCCGAGGTCCTCCGCGACCTGCTTGAGGGACATGTTCGTGACGGACGGCAGCACGGACGTGCTGTCCGGCGTGACGTAGGCGCCGTCCTTCGAGATGCCCGCGAAGTTGGACGTCGCGAACTCCTCGACGTACTTGTGCGTCTTCGCGTCGAGGTAGAGCTCGACCGGCCAGCCGTCATGCTTCGCCTTCTCGTGCGCGAAGAGGCTCGCGGCGTAGTTGCCGCCGACCTTCACGTCGCCCATGCCCTGCGGCGCGGCGCGGTCCCACTGGTCGAAGATCACCGCGCGCACGGGCTTCAGACCGCCCTTGTAGTAGGCGCCGACCGGCATCACCATGATGATGAACGTGTACTCCTGCGCCGGGGCGACGCCGATCTGCGGGCCCGTGCCGATGAGGAGCGGACGGATGTACATGGAGCCACCCGTGCCGTACGGCGGGATGAACTCCTTGTTCTTCTTGACGACCTTCTCGCAGGCCTCGACGAACATGTCGACCGGGACGGGCGCCATGCAGGTGCGCTGGGCCGTGCGGTACATGCGCTTCGCGTTCTCCTCGGGACGGAAGATCACGATCTTGCCGTTCTTCTGGCGGAAGCACTTGATGCCCTCGAAGCACTCCTGGCCGTAGTGCAGGCAGCTCGCGCCGATGTGCATCGTGATGTACGGATCCTTGACGAACTGGGGCTTGCCCCACTTGCCGTTCTTCCACGTGTAGCGGATGTGGCAGTTCACATCCGAGAAACCGAATCCGAGCTTGCTCCACTCGATCTTGGGCTGCGCTTTCTTGGTGGCCATGATGTAAAGTCTCCTTGTTGGCCGAATATTCTAGTCCTTTTCGCGCACGTCCGCAACGGGAAAGTGGCGCGGAGAGGCGAGCTTCACGTCGAAGCCGCGGAAGCCCTTGCTCCAGGCCTCGGCGAGGACCATGATTCTAGCCCAACCTCAGCGTCCGCGAACGGCGGCGGCGCGGCGGAGGAAGCGGAGGTGGGAGAAAAGCGGCGGTAGCGTGGCGAGCTGGCAGAGGACGTCCGAAATCGGCAGCGCGAGCCAGACGGCGAACGTGCGGTCCGCGAAGAAATGCGGCAGGATCCAGACGCAGGGGATGAGGATGACGAACTGCCGCAGCACGGAGAGGAGGGTCGCGGTCCAGGGGTGCCCGATCGACTGGAAATAGGTGGTCGCGACGACGTTGACGCCGATGCACCAGAGCATGCAGTTCGAAACGCGCAGGTCCGAGCCCGCCAGGCGGATGAAGGCGGTGTCCGAACCGTCCGCGAACAGGCGCGCGATGAGTTCGGGGCAGACGACCTGCGCGAGGGCCGCGAGGGACACGATCGCGGTCGTGATCCACAAGCCGAGGACGAACGTGCGGTGGACGCGGCCGTAGTTCCGTGCGCCCCAGTTGAAGCCGAAGACGGGGGACAGTCCCTGCTGGACGCCGAGCACGGGCATGAAGAAGATCATCATCACCATCTGGAAGACGCCCAGGGCCGCGATCTGCGCCGTCGCCTCGCGCGCGTCCGCGGCCCATTTCGCCAGCGCCATCTGCAGCGAGATGTTCACCAGGCTGCCCATGAACTGCTGGAGCGCGGGCGAAAAGCCAATGGCGGCGGCCCGGCCGAGGTAGGCCCGGTGGAGACGGATGCAGGCCGGCCGCAGGCGCACGACGCTGTGCCCGGGGCGGTAGTAGGCGAGCGCCCAGGCGCAGGAGAGGAACATCGCGATGTTCGTGGCCCAGGCGGCGCCCGCGACCCCCAGGCGGAGCCCGAAGATGAACAGCGGGTCGAGGAGGAGGTTTGCGCCGAACCCGACCACCATGCACATCATCGAGGACTTCACGGCGCCCTCGCTGCGCATCGCGCTGGAAAGGCCGAAGGCGAGATGGCAGAACAGGTTCGAGCACAGGACGATCCTCAGGTAGGCGCATCCCTGCCCGAGGGCCGCCGGCGTCACCCCCGCCCCGCCGGTCCAGCGCAGCAGGGGCTCGAGAAAGAGCAGCATGAGCGGCGGGAGCGCGAGAAAGAGGATCAGCTTGAGGGCGACAAGCTCGCCGAGGATCTTCTCGCAGGCGGGCATGTCCCCCTCGCCCAGCTTGATCGAGATGAGCGCGGCGTGTCCGGCCCCGATGAACACGCCGACGGCGACGAGCACCATCAGGACGGGGAAGGCCAGCGTCAGGCCGGCCATCGCGTCCTGTCCGCACCCCTGGCCGATGTAGACGCGGTCAACGACGGAGTACAGCGCGTTCAGCGTCATCGAGACCAGCGCCGGCCACGAATAACGAGCAAGGAGGCGCCCGAGGGGCGCCTCCGCGAGGTCCTTGAGACGATTGGCCGCCGTCTTCACGGAATCAGAACGTCACCGCGACGTCGTCGCCCAGCGCCTTGCGGATGCGCTGCGCCTCCTCGGCCGGAATCGGGCAGCCGCCCAGGGCCAGCGCCTTCAGGCGGCGCCAGCCGGAGAGATCGTCCGGAAGCTTCGCGATGCGGCAGCCGGACAGCGAGACCGTCTTGAGCCGCGGCATGCGCGTCAGCCAGTCGGGCACGCCGACGATCGGATTGCCGTCCAGGATCACGTCTTCGAGCTGGGGACACTGCTCCAGGAAGGCGGGAACCTCCTTGAGCTTGTTCTGGCGGGCGTAGAGACGCTGCAGCGTGGCGAGCTTGCCGAAGGCGCTGGGGATTTCGGCGAGCTGGTTCGCGTTCAGGCGCAGCCAGCGGAGCTTGGGCAGGTCGGCCAGGCCCTCCGGGAGCGACGCGAGCTTGTTCTCGTCGAGGTTGAGGTAGAGCAGTTCGGGCAGCTGGCCGAGTTCGGCGGGAAGCTTCTCGAACTGGTTGCGGGAGAGCCAGAGGTGTTCGAGCGTCTTGAGCGCGAAGACCTCCTTCGGAATCTCGGCGAGGCGGCGCTCCGAGAGGTCGAGCTCGCGGAGGCTGGAAAGTCCCGCCAGGGCGCCCTCCGCCAGGGGCTCCGCGCCGCCGCGCAGATAGAGCCGAACGACTTCGGCGCGGTTCGTGGCCGCCAGGGCCTTCAGCGAAGTGACCGGCGTCGCGTCCTGTGGCCGGGCGTGGTTGTCAAAGCAGCCCGCAAGCAGCGCGAGGGCGGCCGCGGCGAGGAAAGGAATGGTCTTGTGCATGTCGATAGTATACCACAGTTCGGGGCGGGCGATGCCGTCACGCGCGTTCGGAAAGCTCCAGCCAGCGCGTCTCCGCCGCATCCAGCTCCTCGCGCGCCTGCGGCAGGCGGGCGGACAGCTCCATCGCGCGCGCGTTGTCCTTCGAAAAGATCGACGGGTCGGACAAGGCCGTCTCGATCTCGGCGATCTCGGCCTCCAGCGCCGACATGCGGTCTGGCAGGGCCTCGAGTTCGCGCGTCTCCTTGTAGCTCAGCTTCCGGGGCGCCGACTGTTCCGCGCGGGGCGCGACGGGCTTCTCGGGCTTCGCCGATTCCGCGGCCGCGGCACGGGCGTCCTTGACCTTCTTCAGCAGCACCGCGGCCTCGGCGTAGCCGCCGGCGCACACGCGCACTTCGCCATCGCCCGCCAGCACAAAGGAGGACGTCACGACGTTGTCGAGGAATTCGCGGTCGTGCGACACGACCAGCAGGGTTCCCCGGTAGTTCAGCAGCTGCTCCTCCAGAAGCTCCAGCGTGTCCACGTCGAGGTCGTTCGTCGGCTCGTCCATGATGAGGAGGTTCGACGGCTTGAGGAAGAGCCGGGCGAGCAGCAGACGCGCCTTCTCGCCGCCGGAGAGGGCCTTCACGGGGGAACGCGAACGCTCGGGCGTGAAGAGGAAGTCGGCCAGATAGGAGTAGACGTGCTTCTGCACGCCGCCGACGGAGACCACGTCGCGGTCCTGCGCCACGGTCTCCTTGACGGAAAGCTCGGGGTCCAGCTGGGCGTGGAGCTGGTCGAAGAACGCCATCTCCACGCGCGTGCCCGGCGTCACGGCGCCCGCGGTCGGAGACAGCGCGCCGATCAGCAGCTTCAGCAGCGTCGTCTTGCCCGTGCCATTCCCGCCGATGACGCCAATCCGTTCGCCCCGAAGGATGTCCGCCGTGAAATGGGAGATGATCTCCTTCCGCGCGCCCTCGGCAGAGGGATAGGCGAAGGACACGTCCTCGACTTTCACCACGCGGTCGCCCGAGGAGGCCGCCGTGTCGATCTTCAGCGTCGTGGACCCCGTCGCCAGACGGCGGTTGGCGAACTCGAGGCGCAGCTGCCGCAGGGCCTCCACGCGCCCCTGGTTGCGCGTGCGGCGGGCCTTGACGCCCTGGCGGATCCAGGCCTCCTCCTGCGCGAGCTTCTTCGCCTTCTTCGCCCAGAGCGCGGCTTCGTCCGACAACAGGTCCGCCTTGCGCTGCAGAAACGTCCGGTAGTCGCAGTTCCAGCCAGCCAGGAATCCGCGGTCCAGGTCGTAGACATACGTGGCAACGGCCTTGAGGAAGGCCCGGTCATGCGTCACGAACAGGAAGGCCGTGTCGTTCTGGCGGCGGATGAAGCTCTCCATCCACTTGATGGACTCGATGTCCAGATGGTTCGTCGGCTCGTCCAGGAGCACGAGATCCGGTTCATCGGCCAGCACGCGGGCCAGGAGCACGCGGCGGCGCAGCCCGCCGGAAAGCGTGTTGAAGACCGCGTCCGGATCGAGCCCCATCTGGGAAATGAGCTTCTCGGAACGCGCGATCTCGCGCACCGTCCCAGGCCGGTCGCTTGGAACCTCCTGCTCGAGAAAGGCCGTCCGGAGCCCCGGTGCGCGGATGATCTCGCCCGTGTCCGGCTGAAGACGCCCTGCAATGACCTTGAGCAGCGTCGATTTGCCCTCGCCGTTGCGGCCCGTGACGCAGGCCCGCATGCCGCTCTCGAGATTGAGCGAGACCCCTTCCAAAACAGAATCACCCCCGAAAGCGAGGGTGACGTCATGCAGGGATAGAAGATATCGTGCCAAGGGAGGTCTCTCAGGCCTACGGGCGGGGCGCCTCTTTATGACGGTAGGTAATCCGGCCCTTCGTCCAGTCGTACGGGGAAATCTCGACCGTCACCTTGTCACCAATGGCAATCTTGATGAAGAACTTGCGCATCTTGCCGGAAATGTGGGCGAGGACCTCGTGACCATTCTCCAGCTGGACCTTGTACATCGTGGCAGGCAGCACCTTGATCACGGTGCCGGTAACCTCAATCGCGCTATCGTCTTCTTTTGCCATATTATGAAAAATGCCTCTTCGCTTGCTTTCGCTTGCTCCGAGGCCTTGGTTTATGAACTCAAATTGGTAGCGGGGGCTGGATTTGAACCAACGACCTTCAGGTTATGAGCCTGACGAGCTACCAGGCTGCTCCACCCCGCAATCTGGTGTTCTCCGGAATGGCGGGCCTGACAGGAGTCGAACCTACAACCCTCAGATTCGTAGTCTGATGCTCTATCCAGTTGAGCTACAGGCCCTTGCGGAAAACGAGACGTAGTATAGCATACCTCCCGAACGGGTGCAAGGGGGCATTTCATTTTTTTCAAAAAAAGTTTCCAGTCCCTCGCAGGAGGAGGACCGCGCAGGCCAGTCCGGGGCGGCGGATGGAAAGCGGGAACGACGCCAGCGCGCGGCGCACGACCGGGTCCTGCGCATACGCCCGCACGCGGGACAGCCCGGCCTTCAGCGGGACATCGTTTCTGCAAATAAGAACAAGCCGGAGCATCTCCAGCAGCGAGAAGACGCACGAGCAGGCAAAAAGCGGGGCCAGGCCGCCTTCCGCCTTCGCGTCGAGCTCCTTCCGCTTGCGCAGCAGCTCGAACTTGTTGCGGATCTCGTAGTCGCCGCCCCGGAGGCGCGCGATCGCGCCCGTGGACCGATGGACGTAGTCGTACAGGGGCTCGTCCACGCAGGTCATCCGCCGCGCCCAGAGCATGTACTCGCAGTTGAACATCGCGTCCTCGTAGAGGCCGATCCGTTCGTCGAAGCGGACATGGTGCGTCTCGATCACGTCCCTGCGGAAGACACTGGTCACCACCCCGCCGTGCCAGCGGTGCGCGGAGAGCGGTTCACCCGCATACCAGGCGCGCACCTGGTCGGCCGAGTACCCGAACAGCCGCGGGAGATGCCGCGTGCGGATTTCCCCGTTTGAGGAATAGCGGCAGGTCCCCTTCAGAGATACGACATGGAAGTCCGTCTCGCCCGCGTTCTTCTCCCGATAGGGGAAGACGCAGTAGTCGGCGCCGTCGGACTCCATGGCGCGGACGCCCTTCTCCAGCATGTCCGGACGGAACGTGTCGTCCGGATCGGCGAAGAAGACGAACTCCCCCCGCGCGGCCTCCAACCCCGTGTTGCGCGCCGCGCTGACGCCCCGGTTTGCCGGATGCGTCAGGACGCGGAAGCGCGGATCCTCCGCGGCGGCGCGGGCGAGGATGTCCGGCGTCTCGTCGGCCGACCCGTCGTCCACGAAGACCGCCTCGAAATCCTCCAGCGTCTGCGCGCGCAGGCAGACGAGACAGTCCTCCAGCGTCTCCGCCGAGTTCCAGCAAGGTATGATGATCGAGGCTTTCATGGGATGTGGGGACGGACGGGCAGGATATTCAAAAAGCCCAGGACCGGTCCCTGTGGGGAAACCGGTCCTGGACTCTACTTTACGCCGCGAGGTCACGCGGCGCGGCGGTCATCAGACCACGACTTCCCAGCCGTTGCGGCAGAACTCGCGCTTCAGGGAGATGCCCATCTTGCGGCAGCTGCAGCCCTCGGGGAAGTCCATCTTGACCGGATCCCAGGCGAAGCCCGTGTCGTACACGTAGCTCATGTTGCAGAGACCGCAGAGGATGGAACCGCGGCCACCGACCTCGGCAGGCGAGATCGTGGGCATGCGGGAGAAGTAGCACTCGACGAAGTTCTGGACCTGGTTCGGGCTCTTGTAGAGCTGGACCTTGGCCGTCTCGAGCTGGTACTTCTCGGAGAGCGTCTTCAGCGTGGCGGTCAGGCGGTCGTCCTTCTTGTCGGAGGAGTCCGTGCCGTAGTCCTTGCCGACGGAGGCCGCGACGACCTTGAGGCCGGCGACCGGCTGCATGTCGGCGAGAGCCTTGCGGATCTCGGGCGTGGGCTTGTCGATCGTGCCCTCCCAGACGGCGATCTTGCCGCGGTTGACGGCGACGACGCCCTTGGTGCCGTAGAACACCGTGCCCCACGTGCCGAACGGACCGTGGTAGAGCTCGATGTCGGAGCCGTCCGGCTTCTTGAAGAGCATCTTCATGCCGAACTGACGACGGCCGCCGTGGTAGAGGTCGGTGGAGTAGGGCTCGTCGGAGCAGATGATCTTGTACGGGCCGCTCTTGTCCATGTCCATGCCCCACTGGGCGATGTCGAGGTGGTGAGCGCCCCAGTCGCCGTTGTAGCCCGTGCCGAAGTCGTCGTCAAAGCGCCAGAACATCGGGTAGAACTTGTTCACGCCGCGCGGCGCGAGCTGGTCGGAGTAGGCACGCCACTTGGCCGGGCCGAGCCACATGTCCCAGTCGACGTTCGGATTCGGCGCGCTCTCCTTCTCGGCGTTCTTCGGATCGTCGAAGAAGCGGATCGGGTGGGACGGGCCGCCGAGCTTCTGGCCACCGCGGCCGTAGTTGGCGTCGACGTACTTGAGGTCGCCGATGAGGCCGTTGCGGACGATCATCGCGGCCGTGCGGAACACGGGCCAGCTGCGCTGCATGGAGCCGGTCTGGAAGACACGGCCGTACTTGGCCTGGGCGGCGATGACCTTGCGGGCCTCGTCGATGGAGAACGTCAGCGGCTTTTCGCAGTAGACGTCCTTGCCGGCCTTCATCGCCTCGACGGCGATGTAGGCGTGCCAGTGGTCGGGCGTCGCGATGCAGACCATGTCGATCATCGGGTCCTTGAGGACGTCACGGAAGTCGGCGACGGCCTTGCAGGCGCTCGGGATGCCCTTCTTGGCATAGAAGTCGTTGACGCGCTTGGCGCCGTCCTCGCGACGATCCTTGTCGCAGTCGCAGCAGACCGTGACCTTCGCGCCGATGTCGTACTGCGCGAGGAACTGGGGCAGGAGGGCCGTGCGGCCCTGGATGCCGAGGCCGATCATGGCCACGTTGGCCTTCTCGCCGGCGGCGAGCTTGCGCGTGCCGACCTTGCAGCAGTTCTGGGCGGTGGCGGCGAGCGCCGTCGCGGCGGCGCTGCCGAACAGGAAACCTCTACGGTTCAGGTTCATTGCTTTTCCTTGTTGTGGATGATGACTGTATCTGAAATTCAGCCGCTCAGCCGCGGCCCTTGGACTTGAGGAACTCGATCGAGGGACGGATCGCGTCCAGCGTGTCGTCGTGGCGCTCGCACTCGACCACGTACCACTCGACGCCATCGGCGTCCGTGACGGGGAAGAGGCGGTCCCACGCGACCGGCGTCGCGCCGGGCTGGCCGGGCTGGCCGAGGATCGCGTCGAACTTCGTCACGCCCTTGCCCATGCCGTTCTCCTTCGCGTGGAGCGTGGGCGAACGGTGCGGGTACTTCCGGTACTGCTCGCAGGGATCCTCGCCGGCGCAGGTCGTCCAGCCGACGTCCTGCTCCATGCAGACCTTCGGGGAGGTGTTGCGGAAGAAGTAGTCCCAGTAGGACGTGCCGTCCTTCATCTTCAGGTGGAACTCGCCCGTGTGGTTGTGCAGGCCGACCTTGCAGCCGTAGACCGCGGCGTTCTCCGCGGCGGCGTTGTAGAAGTCGACCAGGCGCTTCAGGAAGTCGTCGAGGTCCTCGCCCTTGCCCGGGAAGTTGCCGCCGCCGGGGCAGATGATGAGGTTGTTGCCGTACTTCATGTTGAAGTCGCACGTGCGCGCGACGTTCTGCGGGGCGAAGTCCATGCGCCCGACGTGCGTGCCGCACGCGACGAGGCCCGCGTCGTCGAGCATCGCCTTCAGCGTCTTCGCGTCGTTTCCGTAGTAGCCGGCGAACTCGACGCCCTTGTAGCCCAGCGCGGCCACGTCCTTGAGCGCCTGCGCGAGGCCGACGCCCTTCACGAGCTCCTTGCCCTGCTTGTCCTTCTTGCCGCCGATGTACGAGCGGATGGAGTAGAGCTGGACGGCGATCTTGCCCATCTTCCTCTGCGTGCAGCACTGGGCGAAGCCGGGCATCGCGGCCGCGGCGCCGGCGAGTCCGAGCGCGCCCAGGAAGTTCCTGCGGTTCATGTTCATCTCAGTCTTTTCCTTTGTATTGTGGTGTTTCAGGAGAGCTTGTCCATCGTCATGACGGGCAGGTCCTTCGTCGCCGCGACCATCGGCTTGAGCGCGGACTTGTCGAACGCGTAGCCGTCCTTGCCGAGCGGCCACACGACCGGCGCGGTGTTGAGGATCGTCGCGCGGAAGCCCTGGAGCGTCGCGCCCATGTTGCCCGTGTGGGAGGAGTTGCAGCCCTCGTTCTCGATCACGAACGGACGGCTGAAGCCCTTCTTCATGAGCGTCTGCAGGAACTTCGTCCAGTCGCAGGAGTCGCTGCCGCCGAAGCCCGGCAGGCGCGGCTCGTAGTTCATGCGCGCCCACTCGTTCGCGGCGATCGGCACGCCCGCCTTCGCCGCGAGCTTCGCGTCGACGACCTGTTCCGGATAGAGGCGGCCCCAGTGGATCGCGTCCTTCGAGGTCGGGAAGTTGCGCGTGCCCTTGATGTGGACGCGGCGCAGCTTGGCGAAGTCCATCGCCTCGATGACGTCGCTCGGGTCGATGTGCTGCCAGATGTCGTGCGACGGGTCGTACGTCTCCTGCAGCGCGCTGGCGTCGTCCAGGATCGCGTACATCAGCTTGCGCGCGGCCAGGCAGCCCGGCAGGTTGTTGTAGGCGTCGGGAGCCGTCGCGGGCTGCCAGCCCTCCATCGGGCAGTTCTCGACGCAGACCGTCACGCCGAGGGACTTCGCGTAGTTCAGGATCGGCTGGAAGACCTTCTTGAACTTCTCGAGGTTCTTCTCGAAGCCGCGGTCCTGGCGGCCGATGACGTGGTCGTAGCCCACGAACGTGCCGCAGACGACGTCGTTCGCGTCGCCGCCCAGCAGGGCCGCGATGCGGATGAGCTTGAGGATGTGGTTCTGGTTGACGACCTGGTTGGCCGGGTCGCCGCCGATGAGGTTGTCGTACGCGCCGACGGAGACGCGGAGGCCCTCCTCGTTGCAGCGGCGGACGACCTTCTGGGCCGCCGCCAGGTCGAACGTCTCGTAGTCGAGGTGCGTGGCCGTGTGGTCCGTGCGGTCGGAGTCGCGGCGGAAGACGCAGAGTTCGAGGCCCTGCGCGCCCACGCTCTTCGCGCGCTTCAGGACGTCCTCGAAGGACTCGCCCGCGAACGCGGAGGTCATGAGCCAGATGGGGTTGTTCATCGGCTTGGGGGCGCCGGGACCGAAGCCGGGCATCTCCGCGCCGGCGGCCTTGCCGCCCATCGCCGCGACGGCCGCCGCGGCCGCGCCGAACTTGAAGAAATCGCGTCTGTTCATCTCTTGTTCCTTGTTGGTTCAAATCATCCGCGGCCGCACCGGGGCGCCGACGAGTTTAAGTATAGCATAAAAGCCGGAGAGGGTGCAATCTCCCGGGCGGCCGGGCTACTTGCCGAGGACCTGCGAGAGGACGGGTGCGAGCGCCTCC
>JAEDMN010000062.1 GCA_016302985.1 Kiritimatiellia bacterium
TCCGCCTTCGGCACTAGCTCCTGTCTTCGACGGAGCGAGCGTCAGCGAGTGAGTCGAAGACGAATTCGACGGTGTGGCCGTCATTGTCTCGGACGAAGGCGTCCCAGGAGGCGGGACGGGGCGTACGGGGCGTCGGAAAGTAGTAGTCGAAGATCCGGCAGGTGAGCTTCGCCGACTTCGCACCCAGGCGCAGCACGCCGAAGCCGATGTCGCGGTCGAGGCCAAACGAGGGCATACCCACCGAACGGATGGTGTGCGCGTTCTCTCCGTAGCCATCGGCAAAGTAGTCCGTCGCCCAGTGGTGGTTGTGCCCGTGCAGCGAACCGACGACGTACGGACAGCGCGCGACGTGCCGGGCGACGCCGAGTTCGGGAATCGCATGGTGCGCGCAGACGAACGTCGGGCGCTTTGCCTCGAGGAGCGTCGCCTTCAGCCAGTCCGTCTGCTCCTTTCCGAGTCCCTTCACCGTGCAGGCATCGTAGCTGCCGCGCCTGACAGGCTCCTGAAGGGAGTCGAGGACGATGAAGTCCGCATGCGGCGTACTGACCACGTGGGTGAAGCGGCCCGGCACCTTCGTCCCCGCGTCGGCCCCGGGGAAGCATTTCAGGAAGTTCGCGCGGATGTCGTGGTTGCCCATCGTATGGACGACCTGGATGCCGGCGTCCGTCAGCGGCCTGAAGACCTCCGCTCCGACTTCGTAGTCCCCCTCCTCGCCGAACGCAAGCGAGAGGTCGCCGAGGTCGAGCACGAGCGACGGCCGCGGATCCATTGCCAGGATGGCCCGCACCAGCCGCTTCGCGGCCTCCGGCATCCAGGGATATTCCCGCCCTGTGCGGTACTGCTGCTTCGACCAGGGGAGGCCCGTATGGACGTCGGAGATAACCACGACGAGGTTCGGATCGTGCGCACCGGGGACCGGGGCGCCCCCGGCCATCCTGCATCCCGCACCGGCCAGGCAGGCCGAGGACGCCATGCCTTTCAGGAAGCCGCTACGCGTCACGTCCATGTTCCATCCGCCCTTTCAAATCGTTTCAAGCGGCCGTCAGCTGGTCCACGTCGGCGCGCATGCGCGCCAGGTCCCCGGCCTCGAGGACCAGCCTGCCCGCGGTTGCGTTCTCCTCGGCGTTCCGCGTCCTGCGCGCGCCGCAGAGCACCGACGTCATGCCGGGCTGCGCGGCCGTGCAGGCGATGACCAGCTGGGCCAACGTGCAACCGTACTTCGCGGTCAAATCGGTCCAGCCGTCCAGCATCGCGCAGACGCGGGCGCGCTTTTCGGGCGCATACCACGCGATTGCATTGCGGAAGGACCCTGCGTCAATCGGCGTGTCGGGACGGATCCGGCCCGTGAGCAGCCCCTGCTCGAGCGGCTGGTAGCCGAGGAACGCGAGTCCGTGTTCGGCGCAGAACGGCATCACCTCCGCCTCGGCCCCGCGGTCGAGCAGCGAGTACTTGTTCTGGACGGTGTCCACGACCCCGCAGGAAAGATAGTCCTTCAACTGGGCGACCGTGACGTTGGAGACGCCGACCGCGCGGATCTTGCCCGCCTTCTTCAGGTCTAGAAGCGCCCCCATGGTCTCGTCCACGGGAACCTCGAGACCGGGCTGCTGGGGCAGGTGCAGCTGGTAGAGATCGATGACGTCCGTGCCGAGGAGGCGCAGGGAATCCTCGATCTCGCGGCGGATGAAATCCGCCCGGCAGCACGAGACGACGCGACGGCCGTCCTGCTCGAACCAGAGCGGACCGGGCGCGTCGGCGTACCAGGGCAGGCCGCACTTCGTCGCGACCACGGCCTTGGCGCGGTAACCGTCCTTCAGGGCGCGGCCCACGACCTCTTCCGAATGGCCGAAGTAGTAGATCGGGGCCGTGTCGACGAGATTCACGCCCGCATCCAGGGCCGAGCGGATCGCGCGGACCGATTCCGCGTCGTCGCTGGCGCCCCACCAGGGGCCGCCCCCGACGGCCCAGGTTCCGAGGGCGACGGGGGAGACGGGAATGCCGGACGAACCGAGTGCGCGCAGTTCCATTTGGGTCGGCTCCTACCGGGCGGGCGCGAAGCGGAACAGGTACTGCTCGCCCGCGACGTGGGTCCACTTCTGGCCGTTCTTCCAGGCGCGGCGGCCGTCCTTCGTCGTCTCGGAGGCGACACCCCACGAGACGCCCTTGGCGGGATAGGCGACAATCCAGGTCCAGTCCCCCTTCGGCGCTGCGCCGAACGGGAGGTCGACCCAGCCCTGGGAACCAGCACCGATCTTCACGATCGCCGCGGCGTAGCCGGACCGGTCCTTCCCGCCGGCCAGGGACTCCGGCCTGCCGACACCGAAGCCCTTGACCGTCAGCACGGCCTCCTCGGCCCCGGCGTTGCGCAGGTAGATCGACGCGCGGCCGCGGTCCTGCGCCTCCGCGCTGCGGAAGCAGACCGCGCGCGCGAAGGAGTCGAGGCCATGGAAGGCCTTGTCGTCCCGTGCAAGCGTCAGGCCGTCGACCGGAACGGGCGCCTTCGGGACGCCGGGGATCATCGAACCGACGTTGTAGTTCTGCGGCGGCTGCGGCTTGCCCGTGCCGACGCCCTTCTTCATCAGCTCCTTGAGCTCCTCCAGATGGTTCTCGTAGACACCACGGGGACGGCATCCATGCGTCTTGCAGACGCGCGCGGCCATGCCGACGACCTCGCCCATCATGCCGGTCGTGCGCATGACGCGCACCGTGCCGAGCGCGACATGCGTGACGGAGATGTTTCGGCCCGCCATGAAGAGGTTGGACACGTTCTTCGAATAGAGGCACCGGTACGGAACCGGATAGGCGTAGTGCCGATTGTGCGTGCAGATCGAGCGGAACGGTTCACCCGGGTAGTTCTTCGTGTTCTTCGGCATCGGGTAGTGCAGGTCAATCGCCCAGGTCGTCGCAAACGAGGCGTCCGGATAGGGGCGGAACTCGAAGACGTCCTGCTGCGTCAGCACGTGGTCGCCGAGCAGGCGGCGGCTCTCGCGCTTGCCGGCGACGAACGCGACCCATTCGAATTCGCGCTTCGCGAACTGCTCCTTCTTCGCGCTCGCGTTCTTGAGGTAGGACCAGTTGGAGTAGGCGACGAGCATGCCGTAGTCGCGGATGCGCTCGAACTCCGTGATCTGGTCGCGCATCATGCCCGTCTCCCAGTCCCAGTCGCCGCGCGTGCCGTACTCGCAGTTCTGCTCGTTGAAGGCGATCATCCAGGGATGCGCGGGAAAGGCCGACGGCTCGGCGGTCTCGCGGGTGTACCACTGGATGGAGGACCCCATCGTCATGCGGTCGGCGGCGTCCGGCGCCATCTCCTCGCCCGTCTCGCCCTTCGATTCGCGTCCCTGGCGGAATGCCGCGCCGGCGAGGGCCCCGACGACGGCGTCGCCCGTGCAGTCGACGAAGAGCGGTGCGGAGAAGCGCGTCCGGACGCCCGAGACAGTGTCCACGCCCACGACGGCCGCGATCGCGTCCCCATCCTTCTGCACGGCGTTGACGCGCGTGTTCAGGTAGAGGTGGATGTTCTTCTCCTCCGCGACGACGTCGAGCTTGCGCTGGTCCTCGTAGTTGGAGGCGGGCCGCGCGTTGCCGCCCTTCGCGGGGCCGATTTCGGCGACGACGTCGCCCAGGCGCGGATAGGGTCCGAGGTTGATGAATCCGCCGAGGTGCACGCGCACTTCGCTCGAGTTCGCGCCACCGAGCATCGGACGGTCCTGCACGAGCGCGACGTTCAGCCCAAGGCGCGCGGCCGAGATGGCCGCGCACGTGCCGGCGATGCCGCCACCGCAGACGACGAGGTCCGCCTGGACTTCGCGCGTCACCGGCTTCGCGGCCGGACGCTCCGGCCAGCCGGACGTGACGAGGGAAATCGCGTCGCAGCGGCCGTCGAAGCCCGTCTTGTCCCGCAGCGCGAGCGTCGCGGAGCCCTTCTTCAGCGACACCTCGCCCGCCTTCTGCCATTGCCAACCGGCCGAGCCCGTGCCGAGGTCCTGCGCCAGTTCGGCTCCGTCGACGGCGATGCGGAAGACGCCGGCCGCGTGCGACGACCAGGGCGCGGTCCAGTTGCGCGTGCGCGCATAGACCGAATAGACGCCGTCCTCGGGCACGGAGACGGTCGTCGTCGCGTCGGCGACGGGCCGGCCCATGCCGTGCGCGAGCAGGAACGGGGAGCCCATCAGGTCCATGAACTGGGAGTCGTTCACCCAGCCGCCCCGGTTTTCGAACTGCTCGGCCTCGACGAAGATCTGGACGCCCACCGCAGGGCGCATCCAAAGCGCCGCGCAGAGCGCCACGCCACTGGTAAAGAGGTGCTTATTCATGTCTGGATTATACCAAAACGAGGCTCTGCGCGTGGTGAAAACCGCCCCGGTCGCGAGAAAGTTGTGCATTCGCTTGCACACCCCGCAACTGCGGGGTCCGCTGTGCTATACTCGCACCACTGTGAACGACAAGACCGATATCAGAAACTGGTATGAGAAGGCCCGTTCCCGACCGGTTCCGAAGATTGTCACGGGACTGCGCGGAATCGGCAAATCGGGTTTCCTCGAGGACCTCTACAACGAGATGAGGTCGCAGGGCGTGTCGCGGCGGCGCGTCCGTCTGCTGGACAGCTCCGCGCCCGAATTCCGACGCTTCTCGAACGGGATCCAGACCTCGCACCACCTCCTTTCGTCCGTGCCGCCGGACGGGCCCGTCCAGTTCCTGCTGCGCGAAGCGGCCGGCTTCCCCGACCCCGAATTCGTCATGGCGACCCTTGCGCGCAACCCGAACTGGGACGTGGTCGCGACCTCCTCCTCGCGCCGGCTCATCAGCGGCAACCTGCAGCGCATCTACAACGTCTCGGTGGACGCCTTCGAAGTCCTCCCGAAAGCCGGGATTCACCGCTATTCGGAGGACGCGGCACGCGCACGGTGGAACGAGATCTTCCTCAAGGACGTCCTCGCGAACACCCATGTCATGGAAGTCATGATGCTGAACCGGGTCTCCTGCTGGCTTTCGGACAACCTCGGAGAGGCGATTTCGCTGCGGATCGTCGCGAACGCGATCTCTCCGGGGCACCGCGCGATCTCACCCCACACGGTCGGGTCCTACCTCGACGCCCTCGTGCACGCGAACGTCGTCGGCAAGGCCCTGAGGTGGGACACGGAGGAGGAGACGGTGCTGTCGACCGGCTACCGGTACTTCTTCACGGACCCTGACCTGCGCCTGGCGCAGTTCGGCCCAGCCCCGAAGGACGAAAAGCGCCGCATGGCCCTCAACCGCGCCTGGCTCTGGCTGCGGCACGAGGCGGACGAGGTCTACACCGCCTCCGGGCTTCCCGAAGTGGACTTCGTGACCCGGAACGGAAACGTCCACGCCTACTGGCATGTAGACGTGGACGGAGACGGCGCCTGCGTGCGCCTCTGCTAGGCAGCCGTTCAGCCGATGGACCAGCCGTGACGGACATGCGGCTTCAGCAGCAGGTTGGCCACTTCGGAATCCTCGAAACGACCCTTCGCCTGGTTCCACGCCAGCTTGCCCGGGACGCGCTGCGCAATGCAGCCCAGCAGGACGGCTTCCGTGAGCGGCACGGAATGGTCGATGTCGGAGAAGGGACGCGCCCCGCCGCGAATCGCCTCGGCGAACTCCCAATGGTGGTTCAGAACCCGCGGGAGCGACTGCGGAAGATCGCGGGTTGCCGGATGGTCCTGGTGACGGACGAACTTCGCGTCGCCCTTCATCCACACCTGCCCGCCCCAGAGGCTGCCCTTCTCGCCGACGACGATCCGGCCGCTGAAATTGTCCTGCTTGCCGTTGGTGAGACGACGGCTCGTTTCGGCGTCAGGTCCGGTCTTGCCGTCGTACCAGTAGATGTCGACGGGTTCCGCCTGTCGCGCGCTGCGCACGGTGAGGCGGACCGTCGTCGCGAGCGGATAGGTCTCGGAGAACGTCGGTGTGCTCTTCACGGTCTCGACGGACAGCGTCTCGCACAGGTCGAGCCCCCGCCAGCACGAACTCAGCGCGTGGCAGCCGATGTCGCCCAGCGCGCCCGTGCCGAAGTCGAACCAGCCGCGCCATTTGAACCCGTGGTAGACGTTCTTCTTGAACGGACGCTTCGGCGCCACGCCGAGCCAGAGGTTCCAGTCCAGATTCTTCGGCACGACGTCCGAGCCTTCGGGACGGTCCAGCCCCTGCGGCCAGATCGGACGGTCCGTCGTCACGTGGATTTCGCGGATTTTCCCGAGCACGCCGCTCTGCAGGATCTCGATGGTGCGGCGCTGCGAATCCAGTCCATTGCCGTTGTTGCCCATCTGCGTGACAACGCCGCAGGCCCGCGCCACCGCGCGGAATCGCTCGGCCTCCCACCAGGTGCGCACGAGTGGCTTCTCGACATAGACATGGCATCCGCGTTCCATCGCCGCGATTGCGCAGGCCGCATGCATGTGGTCGGGCGTGGAGACGACGATGGCGTCGAGGTCCGTCTCCTTCTCCAGCAGCTCGCGCCAGTCCTGGTAGCGGCGCACCTTCGGGCAGCGCCCCGCGATTTTCTTCGCGGCCCCGTCGAGACGGCCCAGGTCGACGTCGCAGAGCGCGACGATCTCCTCGCCGAGCTTGTAGAACTCGCCGAGATTCGCCCACCCGCGTCCGCCCGAACCGATGAAGGCCATGCGCAGCTTGTCGCCCTTGCCGCGCAGGCCCGCCTTGCGGAGGACCGGCACGGGGAGGTCCGCCGCGGAACCGGAGCCCCCCGGCGTGCTGCAGCCCGCCAGGCCGGCCGCGGCCGCCAGGGAGCCCGTCGAAATGAAGTCGCGACGCGTAAACTGCATGGAAATCCTTTCTGCGCGGTCTAGCCGCGCTTCACATAACCGTTGGTCTTGGCCACGATGTAGGTACAGACATTGTCGCCCGTCACGTTGCAGCAGGTCTCGAACATGTCCAGGATCGGGTTGATGCCCAGGCAGAGCGCCACGACCATCGCCACCTGGTCGGCCGGCAGGCCCATGTTCTCGAGCACCATGAACAGGAGGAAGACGCTTCCGCCCGGGATGCCGCCGGCCCCGACGGAGGCGAACATGATGGACAGGCAGAGCGTGCCGATCGCGAACGCCGAGAGCTGGTGGCCGAACATGTTCGCGGCGAGGATCACGAACACCGGCAGATGCACGCAGACGCCGTCCATGTTGATCGTGGCGCCCATGGGCAGGGAGAACGAGGAGATCGACCGGTCCACCCCCATCTCGTCCATCGCCTTGAAGGAGACGGGCAGCGTCGCCGCGGAGGAACGCGTGACGAACGCGGTCACGATGGGCTGGCGCAGGCGGAGGAGCACCGCATACGGGTTTTCACGGCAGAACAGCGCGAGCACGAGCGGATAGACGACGAGGATCATCGCCGCGACGCCGACCATCACGCAGACCGTGATGCGCAGGTAGGGACCGAAGAGCAGCGTGCCGTTCTCCGCGAAGTTCGTCACGGACAGCGCGAAGACGCCGATCGGGAAGTAGAGGATCACGCAGTCGATCAGCTTGAACGCGACCTTCTGCGCACCGTCGATGCACTCCAGCATCGTCCGCACGGCCTTCGCGGTCTTCGCGTCGGTGTCGGCCTTGTCGAGCAGGTAGCGGGCGGCGAGGCCGAAGGCGATCGAGAAGACGATGATCGGCAGGAACTGTCCGTTGGCCAGCGCCGCGAACGGATTCTGGAAGAGGCCGACGAGGAAGTCCGCGAGCGACCCCGAGGATCCGCCGCCGGCGATCTTCTGCGCCCCCTGCATGTAGGAGGACGCCACCTGGTCCGCCCCCTGCATGGACGGGTTCATCAGATAGGCCATCCCGACGCCGAAGACGGTCGCGAAGAGCGAAGTCGCCGTGTACCAGGCGATGACCGTGCCGCCCACGCGTCCGGAACTCCTCAGCGGCAGCGAAGCCGCGCCCGTGATGAGCGAGAAGAGGATGATCGGATACACGACGGTCTTGAGCATCGCGACGAGGACGTTGCCGAACGGCGCGACGAACGCGACGATCTTCTTGGACGTTTCAGGCGCACAGCACTCGGAGAGAACGAGGCCCAGCACCGTGCCCAGCACGAAACCGACGAGGATGCGGGCCACCAGGGGAAACTTCTTCATTTTAAGATGGACTTCTTTCCTTACAATCGAGGTCGAACATTAGCGAAAGATGAAGAGCAGATTCTTCATGTATCGGCTCCTTTCAGGCGATCACTCGACGCGAAGCTGGAGGAAGCGGGACGGCCCAGCGGGAAGTTCGACCGCGCGCGGCGCGACGGGGAACGCCGTGCCGAGCTCGACCCTGTCCGACGCCGTCGGGAGCGCCTCGAGCGTCGCCGCATGGTAGAGGTACACCGTGCCGTTGACGTCGCGGGCGCTCTCCTCGCCATGGATCGTCAGCAGGCCGCCGATCCGGGCCGGTTCGCCGGGCGTGAGCGTGAAGGACGGGATGCGGACCTCGATTTCGGGATCGGTCTCCGGGTCGACTCCGAACACGTAGCAGGACCGCAGCGTCGCCGCGTCGCCCGCGAACGTGGTGATCGCGGACTTGTTCCGGAGGCCGTTCAACCACGTGCGGATCCGGTCGTCGGCCACGATCGCCTTCGCGATCTCGGCCTTGACCGCCTCGTCCGCGGACGGCAGGAAGGACGGCGTCCACTGGGCGTCGGTCGTCACCGACGGGCCGAAGTCCGCCGCGATGAAGTGCGCGCCCGTGCCGTCACAGGCCTTGCTCCACCAGGATGCGTCGACGTAGAGCGTCTGGACCGTCTCGCCGGCAACATCCGTGACGACGATGTCGACCTTGCCGTTGGTGATCTTCGCGGCCGGCCAGTTGGCCGCCTTCGTCAGAATCAGCGAACCGCCGGCGGGGATCGTCCCTTCGTCGAGCGTCAGATCGAGGGACGGCGCCTTGCCGCCCGCCTTCGCGCAGGTGATGCGCAGGCCGGCGAGATCCGCGGCCACGGAGTCGGAGATGTTCGTCAGGACGATGAATTCCGAACCGTCGCCGCCGCCGTCCGCCGTCGAGCTCATCATCTCTGCGATGCGGATGATGGCCGGGAGCTGAGTGAACGTCGGGCGCCACTGCGCCCGCTCGGTGACGGTATCGCCGAATTCAACCGCGCGGAACGCCGCGCCCGTGCCATCGCACGCGTCGCCCCACCAGGAGGCGTCGACGTGCAGGGTCTGGAAGACCGTGCCGGAGACGTCCATGAGCTTCATGTCCACGGCGCCGTTCGTGATCTTCGCGTCCGGCCAGTACGTCGCCTTCTCGAACGTCATCGCGGTGCCCGGCTCGAGGACGAGTCCGTTGGGGAGGACGAGCGTGAGGGACGGGGACTTGCCGGTCTTCGCGCAGGTGACCTTCACGCCGGAGAGGTCCGCCACGTTCTCGGTGACGTTCGTCAGGACGAGGTACTCGGAGCCGTCGCCCGAACCATCCGCCGTCGAGCTCATCACCTCCGCGACGCGCACCGCGTCGTTCGGCGGAACAACCACGCGCGGCGCCGTGCCGAGCAGGCGCACCTGGTCGAGGGCGCCCCACGTGCCGTCGGACGCGCGGACGCGCGTCGTCAGCGTCATGCCCTCCGGCGGGATGTCGAGGCCGCCCGTCGCGGAGCCGACGACCACGTACGACACGCCCATGTCCCAGGTCGCGTCCGAGCTGGTCGCGTTGCACTGGTGAAGCTCGGCGGCCAGCACGTTCTCGCCGGCCTTCAGGAGTCCGGACGGAATCGTCACCGTGCGGGTGACTTCGGCAGGATTGGCCGTCGCGGGCGTGAACGTGGCGTAGTCGACGGCGCCCGCGGGCATGTTGACGCGCGCGATCTCCGTGCCGTTCAGATAGAGGACGTAGCCGTCATCCACGTAGTCGGTGAGCACGAGCTTCATGCTGGCCTCCGCGGCCGCCGGCGCCGTGAACGTCCTGCGGAAGTAGAACGTCGTCACCTGCGTGCCGCTCGACGCGTGGTTCTCGTAGCGGGAAAGCGCCGTCTGGATGCTCGCGTCGCCGGACTTGAAGCCCAGCACGCCCGCGCCCGACGCCCACGCGGAATCGGCATAGCCGGCATCCTTCCAGGACTTGCCGGCCGCATCGTTCGCCGGCTGGCTGCCGTCGTCGGAATACTTCCAGTTCGCGCCGCGCGCGAAGAGCGGGACGGCCTGCTCGACCGGCGCGGTGCCGGCGTAGGTCTGCGCCGCCGGGTTCACGGCGCCCCCCTCGAGGCGGGGATCCGAGCCGTCCAGCGTGTAGTAGACCGTGCCCTGCGCGCCGCCCGTGAGGTAGGCCTGTTCGCCGAGCGGGACGACGTCGTCGTCCTTCAGGAGGCGCCCGTTTCCGGCGACCGCCTGCGCGGCGTCGACGTTCGGATACCAGCCGTTCGCACGGTACTGGGCGAGCAGCACGGGCGTGCGGTTCGCGATGAAGCCGAGGTTGTTGTTGCAGGCGGCGATCCAGTCGGCGTACGTGCGGCTGCCGCCGCCCCAGCGCGCGGCCTCGCAGTTCACGGCGAGGTCGAGCTCGGCCATGCGGTCCCTCCAGCGCTGCGAGGCGACCGGTGCGGTCATCGCGCCGCCCTCCTTGAGGCAGTGCCGGTAGAAGAGGTCCATGAAGAGGACCTTGTATTCCGGGTTGTCGAGCAGGCGGTAGTTCAGCTCGGCGGGGTTGAAGTTCGCCTGGCTGCGGAAGTTCGAGCCGTTCGGCCCCGCCTCGGTGCCGTAGAGCGTCGTGTTCTGTTCGCCCTGGCAGAGGGAGTGCTCGGCGTCGTGGCGGTTGAAGACGAAGCCGTCGATCGTGCCCGAGCCGTCCACGCGGTTGCGGAACGCGGCGATGTTGTTCGCGCGGGAACTGGACGCCGGCGAGTCGCGGTCGCCCGCGAAGTGCGCCGTCAGCATGTAGCAGATCACGTTCGTCGGGTTGAGGAGGATCGGGTAGTCCAGATTGCGCGTGCCGTCCGGGTTGAGGCCCATCGCCTTCTTGTAGTTGTCCGGGTAGGCGGAGCCGTAGCCCTGGTTGACGGACATGTTCCAGAGCGTCTCCCACGCTTCGACCGTGCCCTCCACGACGTCCGTCGTGTAGCCGGGCTGCGAGGTGCGCACGACGTCGTAGTCGAGCTCGGAGCCGCCGTAGTAGATCGACGCGTAGTCGCTCGCGACACGCTCCTCGGTCTGGTAGACGCCCCAGTACGTGCCGTTGATGAACAGGTTGTAGTAGCGGCTGCGGTTGTAGGGCTGGCCGAGCGCGCGCTGCGAATCACGCGCGAAGACGTCCTCGATGAGCGTGAACTTCGAGCTCTTGTCGTTCGCCCAGGAGTAGTTCTGGGACGTGCGGAAGTCGATCTTCTGGAATTCGTCCGCGCCCTCGTCGCCGAACAGCGGGTGGGTGAGCTTGCTCGCGCCGTAGACGCTGCGGAAGAACAGGCGGAAGGAGTGCTTCGGGTACTGCGCGCCGCGGCTGTAGCCGCCGCGGATGCGGAGGCCGGCCGGGATCGAGAATTCGTTCGCCCTGTTCGTCGGGGAGATCTGCTCGACCATCGTCGCGCGCTCCCAGGCGCGGCCGTTGCCGGTCGCGTTCACGTAGATGCCCGAGGACGGGTCGAAGAGGTGCTTCGGGTCGACCACGATGGAGACCGTCGAGATCGAGTTGGTGAAGCCCGAGAGGATCTGCTCGCGGAAGTTCGCGACCGTCGTCGGGTTCATTCCGTACACCATCTTCTGGCCGTTCACGCTGCCGTCCAGCGGAAAGCCGGCGGGCGGATTCGCGTTCTGGGTCAGGATGTCCTCGACGAAGAGGTACGTCGCGGACGTGTCGCACTGCAGGATGCTGTCCGCGTCCGGCACCGCGGCGCGGACCACGGTCGTGCCGGAGACATGGATCGGGCCCGTGTAGCGGAGGGAGTCGACCGTGGGCGACGTGCCGTCCAGCGTGTAGTAGATCGCACCGTCGGGCTGCTCCAGGCAGGAGAGCGCGAGGTCGAACGCCTCGGTCTTGTAGCCGTGCGGAACGGAGAACTGGACTTCGGGCGTCGGGTCGGCTCGGCCGTAGACGTCGTTCGCGGCGCCGGGCGTCGGGTTCTCGAAGTAGACGAAGTCGCCGCGGTGCTGCTGCTGCACGACCTCGGGCGCGAGCAGGAAGTCGCCGTCGTTCACGGCGTTGTTGACGCCCGCGACCTCGAGCACGTTCGCGCCGGTGCGGGCGAGGGACGCGGGAATCTCGAATGTGGCGTACGTGAGGGCGTCGACGAGCGAACGGCCGCCGGCCGGCGCGACGGCGGTCGCGAAGACCGTGCCGTTCAGCTTCGCGGTGAAGCCGTCCGCATAGCGGATGCGCAGCAGGAGCGCGTCCGTCTCCGGCAGGGCCTCCGCGAGGTTGAAGGAGGCGCGCCAGTCGCAGGATGCCGTCTTCCCCTTCATCGCGGATTCGACGTCGGCGGCGATCACGTTGCCGAACGCGCCGGCATGGACGACGCCGCTCTCGACGCTGCCGAGCAGCTTGAACGTCTCCTTGCTGAATTCGACGTCCCCTTCGCAGACGCTCACGTCGAGCGAGGCGCCGCCGGACTTCTCGAAGTAGACGAGGTTGAGCGCGTAGACGCCGGCCTCGGGCAGGCTGAACGTGCTGTACGTCTGCGCGTGGCCGCGGGCGGAGCGGTTCTCCCACGTCCAGGAAAGGCCGCGGCGCGAAAGCGTGCCGGCGAAGCCGTCGTCCGAGCCGCAGGAGAACGTCCAGAGCCCCGCGCGGGGAATGTTGACCGATCCGGTCACGACGAGGATGAAGTTGTCGCCGTTGACGCCCGGGAACGCGCGCATGTCGAAGTCCGTCGCGTTGGCGTCGTTGTCCGCGAAGTTGAGCGTCTGGACGACGTTCGTCACGGGCGCCGCGCTCCAGGAGGACGGATTCTTCAGGAAGGCCTCGGCCTCGTCCATGTTGTTGATCGTGCCGTCGATGCGGTAGGCGACCACCTGGAAGCCGGACTCGACCGCGCTCATGCCGACGGGGCCGCGCACGGGCGTCCAGCTGTCGGCGCCGCCCACGCGGTACTCGGCCTCGGCGTTCTCGCCCACGAGCGTCTTGACGAGCGAGCCTCGGCCGTAGGAAATGTTCTTGATCTGCTTGCCGAAGTCGACGCGATGGACGATCTCGCCGCCCGGCGCCGCGAGGAAGACGGGCTCGCCGGAGGACGAGAGGCCGATGCGCGTGAACGCCTCGTCGTCTGCGAAGCCGAGGTAGTCCTTGTCCGCCCAGACGACCTTGAAGCCGTGCGCCGGCACGACGCAGGGGCCCTGGATGGTCGTCCACTTCGCCTGGCTCTTCGACGGGTCATCGTAGAGGTACCAGCCGGAGATGTCGACGTCGAAGTCCGCGTCGTTGCGGATCTCGATCCAGTCGAGCTCCTGCCCGCCGTTCTTCGTCACGAACTGGCCGTTCGACGCGCCGATTTCGTTGATGGAGAGGATCTCGCGCGCGGCGACGACCTCGGGACGCCCTTCCGCGGGCAGCGTGAAGTCCGCCGCGGCCGCGCTGAACACCATGTCGGGGTTGCGGACGAAGCTGCCGGCCTCGGTCGTGAACGTGACCTTGACCGTCGCGCCGGCCGGAACGGGATAGGTCCCGTCCACGCCCGCCTCGACGGACACGCCGTTGACGAAGACGCCGACGAGGGTCAGGCCCTCGAGCGCCGGCACGGTCAGCGCGACCTTCGGGACCGGCACCGGGGTCTCGCCCGCGAGGGAGGAGACAACCATGGTCCCGCGGTAGCCCGTCGTGGAGATCTCGCTCGAGCCGGGCAGGACGATCTCCAGATCGGAGGCGCCGGACATGTTCGTCAAAGCCGTGCCGTCGACGCGGTAGCAGATCAGGTTCCTGTCGGCGTCCTTGCGCACGGCGATCTCGAGCTCGACCTCCTGGGTCTCGGCGATCGCCGGACCGACCAGCCGCACCCAGACGTTGGAGCTGCCGACGGCATCCCGGGCAAGGCCGTAGAACGCCGGTGCGCCGCCGTCCTGCTCGACCAGCGTCAGCGCGCCCTTGTCAAGCGGATCCACGGCGGGAAGCACGGGGCTCGGCGTGATGGTCACGCGCGTCCTCACGACGACTTCCCCGACCGTCGCGACGTCCTGCTTCGCCGCGAGGGTGAACGCAAGCGGGCTGTCCTGCGTCGTGTGCACGTCGAGGACGCGCGCCCCCGCGGTTCCCGCGATGTCGGCGCCGTCGGTGCCCGTCCAGGTGCCCACACCCGCGACTTCGAGGGCGGACCCGTCGGTCGGCCAGGCCGGGTAGTTGGCGATGCCCGCGTCAAACCAGGGTTCGGCACAGGCGCAGAACACGGCCAGACAGGCGGCGGAGAGGAGGTTCTTCTTCATTTGCGGTCTCCTTTGGAAATCTGCGGGGGCATGGCCGGGACCTTCAGGCCCACGGCTTCGAGA
>JAEDMN010000304.1 GCA_016302985.1 Kiritimatiellia bacterium
CGTCGGAGGGCACGACGCCGTCGGCCCAGTAGTGTCCGCTCGCCGCGAACGGGTACTGGACCGCCCACCAGGCGCTCGGCCAGAAGAAGCCGTCAACCGGTTCGGCCATCGCCGACGCCATGGCGAGACCCGCCACGGCACAGACACTGTAGAGACCCTTCATGGTACCAACCTCCTTCTCCTAACTCCAACTCGTCCGCCGTGCGCGGTCCGGCCCCACCTCATTGCGCGACGCGGAGGCGCATGCCGGGCAGGGCGACCTGATACCAGGTGTCGCCGTCCGCGGTCCGCCGGGCGGGCGGATGGCGGAAGCGGAAGCGCACGTACCGCGCGGGCAGTTCGCTGCCGACCGTGCGGAGGTCGATCTCGACGGTCTTGCCGGCGCCGGGCCACTTCACGCGGGAGAGGTCCGCGGCCTGCGTCCACGTGCGGTCGTCGACGGAGACGTCGACGCGGATCTCGGACGGGAAGCCGGACTCGCCCGCGGCCCTCAGCTCGGCCGCGCGCACGTCCATCGTCGCGCCGAGGTCGACCTTCGTCTCGAAGACGGCCTCGGGGTTCGCGTCGCTGACCGTGTTGACTTCGGGCATCTGGCGCCAGCCGTCCGCGTCCGCCTGCGGGGCCAGCCAGAGGGACTCGTCGCGGAAGGACGCGTCCGTCACGCCGGAAACGAGGAGCGCGTGGCGGCCGGGGCCGATCTCGCCGCCGGCGTACGCGGCGCCGTCGAGCGTGACGGAACCGGAAAACCGCGTGGCGAACGTCGCGGCCGTGCCAGCGGGCACGTCGAGGGAGAGCGCGACGCGGTCGCCCGTCCGTTCCCAGCGCGCGGAGATGTCGCCGTGCGGCGTCGGGACGCGTCCCTCGACGAAGGAGAGGCGCGAGACGACGTGCGGCGCGAAGCGGAACTTCGCGTAGCCGGGCTCGACCGGCATCACGCCGAGCAGGTAGGCCGTCATGTCGCCGGAGACGGCCGTGTCGGGGTGCGACTCGTCCCACCAGTTCCGGCGCGTCAGGAAGCCGCACTCGGTGCAGCAGTGCGCGCCCTCCCACGACGGGTCGGCGAGCTGCAGCCAGGTTCCGTTCTCGAGCATCGCGAACGCCTTCTCGTCGAACCCGTACTCGAACGCGCCGCGGATGCCGGCGAGGTGGGACTTGCTGCCGCCCGCGGTCGGGATGCGCGCGGCGAGCGCCCGCGCATCCTCCTTCGACGCGAAGCCCGTGCCGAGCAGCATGGTGTTGCTCCAGCGGTCCGCGCCGGGGGTGTCCAGCCGCTTGCGGTAGAGGCCGGACTTCGGATCGCGGAAACCGGCGCGCATCGCCGTGGCGAGGGCGTCCCGGCTCGCGCGCCAGCGCGCGGCGGACTCCGCGTCGCCCAGGCGCTCGGCCAGCCACGCGCCGTCGTCGTACGCGCGCCAGAAGACGAGGTGGGTCCAGAGGCGGATGGACGTGTCCTTCGGCTCCATCGACGCCACGTTGCTCGAAGTCTCGATCCGCTGCTCGACGAGACCGTCGGGGCGGCGCGGCCGCGCGTCGAGGTACGCGAGGCAGCCCTTGACGGCGGGGTAGAACGTCTCGCGCACCGTCTTCTCGTCGCCGGTGTAGAGGTAGTAGTTCTTCACGATCGGCGGGTACCAGCTGCTGAACTCGTCGCTCGGGAAGTGTCCAAACTCGCCCTTCCCCGGACGCGGGCCCTTCTCGGAGAACGGCGCCGACCAGACATAGCCCTCCGGCGTCTGGTAGTGGGCGAGCAGGGCGAGCGAATCGCGCAGGTAGGGCCAGTCCGGACCATACCCGCAGTAGCAGGTGCGGTCGCCCCACCAGATGTCGCCGATCCAGACGAGGCGGTCGCGCTTCGCGCCGTCCGCCATGAAGCGGAAGGAGCGCGTGTAGTCCCAGCCGGGGAGGCGTCCGTCGGCGTCGGCCCCGGAGAAGTCGTCGCGGAAGACGGACTTGCCCGCGGCGTCGGCGACGGCGTAGGAGGCGATCTCCGGCCACCATTCCTTTTCGACGTAGAGTCCGAAGCGGCCGCCAGGGAGGTCCGCGACGCGCTCCTCGAGGATGCGGACGCCGTCGAACGAGAGGGCGACGCAGCCATCCTTCACCTCGGCCGAGAGCCGGTGCGGGGCGCCGTCGACGATCCGTTCGTCGAGGACCATGCGCGCGAGCTCGGTCTTCCTGCCGTCCCTGAGGCGGAGCAGCTGCACGTAGGCGGGCTGGGACGCGACGGCGACGAGGCCATTGTCCTTGTCCGACGCGCGGAACATCAGGCCGACGGCCGAATCGTAGTGGGGGTTCTGCGAGAGGGCGAAGTCGATGGACCAGGAGCCGTCGCCCGCGTGGGCGGCCGTCTCGCAGAGTCCCGCGCAGGTGCCGCGCTCGAGCTTACGCGGCAGCAGGCGGCCCGCGACGACGCGCCAGGCGTCGTTGTTCGGGAAGCTCGCGAGGTTGCACGTCCAGACGCACATGTCCCAGACGCGGTTGAGGCGTTCGTCGGAGCAGCGGAAGGATCCACGGACCGGGTCCATCGCGTGCACGCCGACGTTGCGGATCTCGACCGGCTCCAGCTCGACCTTCGTGCCGGGCGTCTCGAGCTGCACGCGCACGTAGCGTTCCTGTCCCTGCACGAGCGGGGCGACGTAGGTGCCGGCGTGCGTGACGGTGTAGGTCTCGTGCCGATTGACGTTGGCGGGCAGGACGGGGTTGTCGAAGTAGGGCCCGAGGTAGTGCGCGCAGCCGCGCCGCGTGAAGCAGCCCGTCGCGGAGAGTCCGTCCGGATGCGTCGCGTAGGAGAGGCGCAGGACGGGATGTCCGACCGTGCGCCCATCCCCGTCGACGCCCTGCGCCGCGAAGGACTTCACCTTGAAGACGGCGTAGCCGCCCACGGTCCGCGGCCCGTAGTCGAGCGCGACGACCGGCTGCTCGCCGCCGGCCTTCCACTCCAGACACGTGGGGGTGGCCCCGCCCTTCGCGTACAGCACCTTCTCAAACCGGCCGTCGGCGGCGGACGCCAGGGTGCAGAGCGAGCATGCCAGGACGAACAAGGCGGGACGTATCTTCATAACAGATTCCTTTGCGGATGAGCATCATCGTGCCGGATGGCCGGTCCCGCCTCCGTGCCTAGCGGAGCACCAGGACGGTGGCCTGCTGGTAGCCGAACTT
>JAEDMN010000305.1 GCA_016302985.1 Kiritimatiellia bacterium
CGCCAGCGTGCAATGGAATGCACAACTTTCTCGCCCCCGCAGACCACACCTGCCGCCCGGACGCGCATCCTGTCCTCCTGAAAAATCCAGACCTCCTGTTTTCAGCACGGCGCGCGGAGGCTCCCCATGCCTCCTGTTCTCAAGTTCCCGACTTGACCACGCGCGCCGGGGGCCGGCGCGCAACCCCAGCAAGGGGGCCAGGCGTGCGGAGCCGGGCGCCTGCGGCGCAGCGCAGAGACAACGAGCCCGCGCAGAGGACGCGGGCGGGTCTCCGAACGCGGCTACGCAAGCCGCCGCGCCAGCGTGACGATGTTCTTCACGCCGTTAAGTTCGAAGAGCGCACGGTTGACGAGGAACTCGAGCTGGTCGAAGTCCTCCCGCTCGGCGGAGTCCGCCATCGCGATGTGGTCGAGTTCCGCCAGCCGCCGCCATGCGCCGTAGGTGGTCGAGGCGATTCCCTCGACGAGGTTCCGAACCTCGTCGAAGTCCACGGCGAGTCCCTCTTCGGGTATGTGCTTCCGGTAGAGTACCCGTAGCCGGTCGCGACGACCCTTGCGTTTCTCCTCGTCTTTCCGCGCCCGCTTCGCCGCGTCCTCGGCCTGGCGGCGCACCTCGGCGGCGACGAGCTGGATCTTCTGCCGAGCCGAGAGGAAGTTCGACGGGTCGTGGACCTTCCTCATGGCGCGACCCTCCCCGCCACGCGCAGGGACGCACACAGCCGCCCCGTGGCGCGTCCGCGCCGTGCGGACGGATCGTCGAACGCCCGAAGGCTCGGAACGCCTGCGGGCGCGTCCTTGCGCGTCCTGCGGGCATGGTTGAATCTCTCGTTCATCGGCATCTCCATGTTTGTGGCCAGTTGAATACATGCCCGAAGGGATGTCGGAGACGAACGTTTCTATCCGTTCCTTCCGGACTGCGCGCGGATCCGGTCGATCAGGGCGCGGGCGGCCGGAATCGGCGGGACGCCGTTCTTCCAGGCGAGGTAGACGTCGGACTTGAGAACGGGCGAGAAGGGGCGGAAGACGACGTCCCCGGGCCTTTCGGAAATCAGCTGGTCGATGCAGACGACGGCCCCGAGTCCGGCGCGGACGAATTCGCAGGCGTTGAAGATGAGGTTGTAGGTCGCGGCGAGCGAGAGGCGCGAACAGGGATGGCCGAGCCAGCCCGTGAAGAGGTTCTGCGCGGCATGCTGGCGCGAACCGATGAGAGGGATGCCGAGGAGGTCCTTCGGGGAGACGGACTTCTTCCTCGCGAGCGGGTCGTCCGCGCGCAGGGCGAGTCCCCATTTGTGGATGAAGGGGAGCTCGAGGAAGTCGAATCCCTCGTAGCGGCTCGGGCCGATGAAGAGTCCGAGGTCGATCGATCCCGCGCGCAGGCGCTCGGAGATGTCCTCGCCGTTCCCCGAAATCACCTGGAGCGAGAGCCCGGGATGTTTTCTGCGCAGTTCGGCGAAGGCCTGCGCGACGAATCCGAACGCGGGCGTCTCCCCCGCGCCGACCACGATCGTCCCCGAAAGCTCCTCGGCGGCCGTGGCCTTGAGCTCGCCCTGCGTCCGTTCGGCGAGGTCGAGGATCTCCCGCGCGCGCCGCAGGAGCAGAAGCGCCTTGTCCGTGGGCTCGATCCGCCGCGCCGCGCGGACGAAGAGCCGGCCGCCGATTTCGTCCTCCAGCTGTGCGATCTGCTGGGAGAGCGCCGGCTGGGAGACGTGCAGCCGTTCGGCCGCGCGGGAGAAGCCGCCTTCTTCCGCGACTGCGAGGAAATATCTGAGAACGCGCAGTTCCATGCCGACAGTCTAGCAGTTCTGTTCTATAAGCGTCAATTATGAAATTGGATAAGACATTGGTATTTGTAATTGGTATGACATTGTGGGATAATCAGAGCCGAAATTGGTCGGGCGTGTCGGCATAAGGCGGAGAGAGCATGAAGGTTGTCAAAATCACGGTGCTGGAGCGGTCGCTGAAGCGGGAGCTCGTCGAGAAGTACGGCGATCCGAAGCTGACGGCGTGTCCGATCCTCCGGGAAGGACAGGTCTTCCATGCGACGAACACCTGTCCGAAGGGATTCTGCGACGCCGCGTGGCGGACGATGAACAAGTACGTCTTCGCGCTGTCCTGCGGCGTGAAGGAGTTCTACGGCGGCGGCTGGATGAAGAATCCCGGCGAAGTCGTCACCTGCTGCGACGACGGGCTGCGCCCCGTCTTCTTCAAGCTCGAGGCGACGGACGAGGAGGCCGGTCCCTTCCTGGGCCGGGAGGACTGACATGGAGATGACGGTCGGGGAATTTCGGGCGCTCATGGCCACGGGCGCGAAGATCGCCGGCGGTTCGCCGCTGCATGCGGCCTTCCACCGCTATTCGCAGGAGGCGCTGAGGGTCACGGCGGAGTTGAACGGACATTACCACGAACCGGCGGAGATCCGCGCGCTGCTGTCGGAGCTCTGGGGCGAACCCGTGGACGAGACGGTGGGGATGTTCCCGCCGTTCCACACGGACTGCGGGAAGAACACGCATGTGGGCAGACGCGTCTTCATCAACGCCGGCTGCCAGTTCCAGGACCAGGGCGGCATCTGGATCGGCGACGACGTGCTGGTGGGGCCGCAGACGATCATCGCCACGCTCAACCATGAGTCGGATCCAGCTGACCGCGCCTCGATGTGGCCGAAGCCGGTCCACATCGGCGACAAGGTCTGGATCGGTGCCCATGCGACGATTCTGCCGGGCGTGACGATCGGCGAAGGCGCCATCGTGGGCGCGGGCGCGGTCGTGACGAAAAACGTGCCGCCGCGCGCCGTCGTGGCCGGCGTGCCGGCGAGGATCCTGAAGACGGTCTGAACGAAGGAGGAACGGCGATGAAACTCGGTGCGGGCGTTCTGGTGGCGACTTTGGTTCTAATGGGAGGACAGGCGATGGCGTTGACGGTGAAGGATCGGACTTTGGCGCAGGTGGCGTGCGAGACGGCGCGCGGAAACCTCGCGGCGCTCGAGCGCGCGTATGCGGAGGCGTTCGCGGCCGGCTGGACGGTGCAGGAGATGAAGGTCGCCTCTGCGCATTTCCAGGCCTACAAGCAGGGCACGCTGCACATGGTGAAGCACCTCGACCTCGTCGACATGCATCCGCTCGATCCCGCCGGCATGCAGTCGATCTTCGGGAAGATGGCGG
>JAEDMN010000306.1 GCA_016302985.1 Kiritimatiellia bacterium
TCTACACCTGTCAACAAGTGAGGATCACGACATGAGCGAAAAGAAGATCAGCAGATTCGACGTCTACCGGGACATGTTCGACGGCATCTGGTACGTGCTGGAGACGCGGCCTGACGGGAGCACGGTGCGACGCAACTGCGACTCGGCGGAGACCGCCGAGTCGCTCCGGTCGAGCCTGGCCTGCGAGGCCCTCGCGGGCGCCGGGAAGGAGGGGAATCCCCCGCCGTGCCGGATCGAGATCGAGGGCGGCCTGGACGGGACGTGGACGATTGTCGAGACGGACGTGACGGGCCTCGTCATCGAGCACCGCGGCCTGAAGACGTTCGAAGAGGCGTGCGACGTCCTGGAGACGATGCGCTCGGAGGACGAGGCCGACTACGGCCACTCGTACAGCCACGCGGTCCTGGGGACCGTCCTCCAGCACATGGCCATCGCGTACTCGTCCGACGGCCGCACGAACGTGCGCTTCCCGGAAAGCATGGTGCGCGAAGCGCTCAGGGCCGGCGGCGTGCAGCTCTTCCGCAGGCACCGGCAGAAAGTCGCGAACCGCATGCGCAGGCGGGCGCGCCGCGCCGGGAAGGAGGCGCGGTGATGACGCCAGATGACCTCAAGCTCCTGATGGAGCTGCAGGGCGCGCTCTCGGCGACGACGCGCCTCTCGGCCGCGCTGGGCGAGTTCGTCTACGCGATCTCGCGCGCCCGGACGAAGGCGCCGAAGCTGACGGCGAAGTGCGAGGAGGCGCTGGACATGTCCTTCGCCTTCGCGGAGTTCATCACGAAGAAGGTGGCGGAGGTCCGGGCGGCCTCCGCCGACGGAAGGGAAGGTGCGAAGTGAGCATGCGCGAAATCGCCGATGCGGCCGGGCTGGTGGCCGTCACGATCCTCATCGTCATCCTCGCCTGGCTGTTCCTCGTCGCGACCGACGAGCAGAACTCGGCCGAATGCGACTACTGGGCCGTCCAGTTCGAAAAGGCGGGGGTGCGCTGATGGAACGGGACGAGACCGAGAAACACGCGCAGGTCCAGGTCGAGCCTGCGGATGGATTCGAGAAACAGACGATTGTCGGCAGCGAGGGCGGAATCCCGGACGAGCCCGGCGTCGATCCGAATAAACAGTGTGAACGGTGGAAATGCGCAGAGGTCCGGAGGGACGAACGCCGATTCAGGAAATTCGTCCTGTTTACATTTCTTGAGTTCTTCAAGAAGGAGCTCGGGGAATGCGAGTGCCGCTTCGACGTCTACAATGGCGATTTCGTGCTGCATGGATTTCCTTTCACGCTTGATATACTGCATGTCGATTATGACAGAATGCACGACCCCGTCCCCATTTCGAAGTTCGACATCGAAGAGGTTCGCGCGTTCTGCCGGATGAACGGACTCACTGCGGAGGAGACGGCAACGCTCATTCGCAACCACTACGTCCGTGGAGGAGCCATCGGAATGGCGGTCGACCTGCAGTCCGCAGTGGACGGAATCCTTTCATCCAGGCTCGCGGAGGGCGCGAGATGAGCCGCCCGAAGGACCCGGAGGTGCAGGCGCGCATCGCCCGCGCCGCGAAGATGGCCGGCCTCACGCCGGAGGAGTACCGCCGGCGCGAGGCGCGCAAGCGGCTGGAAGCCTTCGCGAAGGCGAAGCGCGCCGACAAGGCGTGGCTGGCGCGCCGGCGCGAGGCGGAGCGCCGTCGGCGCCTGGTCGCCGAGCTCGAGGCGCAGATCGGGCGCGAGTACCTCGCGCTGCTCGAGCACGCCGACATCGTCCGCGAGCACGCGCAGACCGCGCGCAAGGAGATCGCGCGACTGAACGCCAAGGGGGGCGCGGAATGAGCTGGTCGAAGTCGGTCATCCCCGTCGCCCTGGCGACCGCGGACGCGGTGCAGGCCGTCGTGTGCGCGTGCCACGGAGACTGGCCGCGGACGATGTACTGGGCGTGCGCGGCCGGCATCACGGCCAGCACCGTCTGGATCCACTGAGGATTTCCCCACGGGCCGAACGCGGGCCTCTGCAAACGCGTGACCTACGGAAACCGTCCAGAGCGACGGGCCCGACCCCAGGGAGGACGTACATGGTCGGAGAGAAGAGGATGGCCGAGCGAAGGACGGAGCGGCGCCGGCGCGTGGAGCGCGCGCGGGAGCTCTCGCCCCTGCTGAGCGCGGAGGAGGCCGCGGCCTACTGCCGCGTGAGCTACAGCTGGCTGATGAAGGAGCTGTCGCGCTACGCACGGCAGCTCGCGCGCGGCGAGCGGCGCGTGCCGCCGGCCAGGGGGATCGACATCGTCGCGGCCGGTCCCGAGAAGATCGGCCGCTCGTGGGTGTTTCTGCGGGAGGATCTCGACCGCGTGCTGGGAATTTCGTCCCGATGAGGGACGTCAACTGGAAAGGAGTCAGGACATGAAGCCGAATGAAGTCGTGGGGCGCATCGCCGCCTCCGTCAAGAGCATGAAGTGGGTGCCGGACCACGTCCGCGTGGAGGCGTCGAGCCGGTTCGCCGAGGACCTGGGGTTCGACGACCTCGACCGGGTCGAGCTGGTGATGACGGTCGAGGAGGACCTCGGCATCCAGATCCCGGAGAAGGATCTCGAGGGCGTGGAGACGGTCGGCAAGCTCGCCGACTGCTGCATCCGCCGACTGGCGATGGAAGGGGGTGCCCGGTGAAGGTCAGCGCCGTTCGTTCCGTGATCCTCGGCGGCATCAGGGCCGTCAAGGACGTCGTCCGCGGGGAGGAGGCGCAGAACCCGTTCCGCTACGTGAAGATCGAGGCGGAGGCCGGCGCCGACGGGAAGGAGCCCGGCACGGTCGTGCTGACAGGCTCCGACGGCGACATCCAGGTGCGCTCGACCGTCCGCTGCAGGGTGGACGAGCCGGGCGCGGTCTCGATCGCCGGGAGCATGCTGACGCCGTTCGTCGGCGCGCTCGCCGAGGGGATGGTCAGTCTGACGCACGGCGCCGGCCACAAGAAGGCGCACCTCGAGGGCGGGCGGACGCGCTACGCGATGTCCACCGGCACGGCCGAGGACTTCCCGCTCATGAAGACGCCGGACCCTGAGAAGCTCGCGAGCTTCACGCTGCCCGCGCCGACGCTGCGCGAGCTGTTCCGCAAGACGCGCTACGCCGTCTCGACCGACAAGACGCGCGCGAGCCTCGGCGGCGTGAACATGTGC
>JAEDMN010000307.1 GCA_016302985.1 Kiritimatiellia bacterium
CGTCGTCGCCAGGCTCAGAGCCGCACAGGCGGCAATCAGAATGCGCTTCATGATCTTTCTCCATCTGCGGGGCGAGACGCCCCGACATCAACAAGCAACAATCCACCTTCAACCTTCCACCTACTCCAGGGTGAGGCAGAGGCGCACGCCGCAGAGCGCCTCCTCGGCGGGCTTGTCGGCCTTCTGCGGATACTTGTAGCCCGTGCGGTAGACGCGCAGGCGGATGTCGTAGCTCTTGCCATCGCGTCCCGCGGTCGTGCCGCCGGCCCGGAAGTGCGAGCCGCGGGTGATGCGGTAGCCGTGGTCGTAGGTCGCGGCGGGGCCGGTCGGGTCGACCGCGCCCTCCTCCGGCAGCCAGAAGTTGTGGTTGGCGGCGGCGTTGAGGTCCGAGTTGTCCGACGTGCGGCCGAGCGTCGTCGTCCACTGGTGGCAGCAGCCGACCATCGCGTAGAGGCCCCAGGCGTTCGGAGCCCGCATGTGCGGCTGGGGGTCCTGGAAGTTCCCCCAGGCCCACGGCGCGGCGTCCGTCTGCGTGAAGAGGTAGGCGTTCGTGCTGCCCGCGCGCGCGGCGTACTCCCACTGCGCGTCGGTCGGCAGGTCGAAGGGAAGGCCCGAGCGGGCGCGCAGGATGCCGACGATCGACTCCGGGTCGACGGCCGTCGACTTCGGGAAGTTGTACCCGTTCACCGTGTCGGCGCCGCGCGCCTGCTCGTACGAGAGGCCCGTGACCACGGCCGAGAAGTTCTGGTCCCGCGTGTCGCTCCAGGCGATGCTGGACCGCGGCCGCCCCATCTGCTCGAGCTGGCCCCACGTCATCGGGTAGACGGCGAGGTAGAAGCCCTTCGTCAGCTTCACGCTGCGCGCGGACTCCTTCAGGATGTCCGAGTCGAGCATGTAGTTCCAGCCCGCGTCGTGGGGGTCGGACGCGTTCGTCGTGCCGGGCGTGCCGAGGCGGACGTATTCGCTGCCACCGGAGAGCGCCTTCCATTCGTCGGACGTCGTCGGCGGCACGTAGCGGAACGCCATGTACTCCCGGAAGAACATGGTCTTCTTCAGCGCGTTCGTGATTGAGAAGTCCGCGTACGACACCGCGCCGTCCCTCAGCCGCAGCAGCATGTACGGCGGCGTGCCCGCGACCTCCTCCGCGACGGAGATGTTGAACTTCAGCCGGCCGTAGACGGCGCCCGCGTGGTCGACGGCCGCGCACCACGTGATGGTCTGCCGTCCGCTCGGGCGCGCCAGCCGCGTCGAGACCGACGCGTCGGAAACGTAGACGTCGTCCGCGCCGTTCGACGCCGCGATGTTCAGCCGCACGGCCTTCGCCGTCGCGCCCGGGGGCGGCGTCACCGTGAACGAGATGTCGACCGTGTCGTTCCAGGGCTGGCGCGCGGCCGCGACGACGTCGCTCACCACGTAGCCCGCCGCGTCCGCGAGCGCCGTCGCCGCGAGGGCCAGGGCGCAGCCGAATCCAAGAAGCTTCCTCATCTCCGCGCCCTCCTCACTTCACGTCCAGGGTCAGCGCCAGGCGGCAGCCGGTGTTGGACTGCTCGGCGTTGTAGCTCGTCCCGTTCAGCATCCCGTTCTGGCAGTTCGAGCGCTGGAGCAAGCGGTAGGCGAGGCGGCCGACGCGCGCCTTCGCGTCGCCCGGGTTGCAGTGGGACCCCTTGCAGACGCGGAACGGGCCCGCGCCCATCTGCGGCGCCGGGCCGATCGGGTCCACGCCGTCCGCGTGCTTCGCGGGGCCGCCGTTCGAGCCCAGCACCGGGCTGGTCGTCGTCCACTGGTGGCAGCAGCCGATCAGGTCGTAGAGGCCCCAGGCGTTGGGCTTCCTCGTGCCGACGGCCGCGGAGGCGTTGTAGGCGCCGTATTCGTTCAGCAGCGTCTCGGCCGCGCTCTTGCTCGCGGCCGCCGCGAAGTACTCCTCCTCGCTGCCCGCGCGCGCGGCGTACTCCCACTGGGCCTCGGTCGGGAAGTCGAAGTTCCGTCCCGTGCGCAGACGCAGCCGGCCGATCGGCGTGTCCAGGCCGATGTTGCGCGTGGCGGGGAAGCAGCAGAGGCCGAGGTCGTTCGTGCCGTCCGTGCCGCGCAGACCGTCGTAGGTCACGTTGCGCACGGGCACCGCGTCCGGCGTGGAGACGGACCCGCCCAGCAGCGCATACTGGCTGCGCGTCATCGGGAAGACGCCCAGGAAGAAGGCCTTCGTGAGCGCGATCTCGGCCACGCCCTCGCGGTTCCGGTCGCCGTCGGCGATGCCGAGATCCGTCCGCTTGCCGTCGGACCCGATCCGGAACGTCGCCTTCCCCTTCTGCGCGCGCCATTCGCCGGCCTGCGTCGACGGGATGTAGCGGAATGCCATGTGCGTCGTCTTGTAGGTCGCGACGTTGACGTCGTTCGAGAACGCGAGCGGCTTGTAGTCGATCGCGCCGGACGCGAGGTCGACCGTCATGTAGCCGACGTCCGGGACGTCCTCCGCGAGGGAGACCGTGAACGCGGCGTTCTTGATCTCGGACGGGAACGAACCGTCCTCCGGCGGCGTCCAGACGATCCGATGACGTCCTTCGCCGAGGATGGACGCGCCCTGCAGCTGGTCGGCGGCGAGCGTGCGGTCCCCGAGCTTCACCGCCACGCGCGCGGCGCGCCGGCGCGAGACCTGCCCGTCCGTCTGCCGCGCGTGGAAGTCGATGTCCACCTTGCGGCTCCACGGCCAGCGCTGCACGGCCGTGACTTCGGTGAATTCCCAGCCGCCCGCCTCCGCCAGGACGGCGGACGTCAGCGCGGCGACGGCGATCAGAAACAGGTTCTTCTTCATGACACGCGTTCCTTCCCCTAACGCACGATCAGCAACATGCCCAGCACGCCGTCGAGCCAGGCGTCGGACATCAGGCTGCTGCCCGAGTAGATCTTGAAATAGTACTTCCCGGACGGATGGGTGTCCGCCTCCAGCGGCACGACGCCGCGCGCCCCGCCGATGCCGTTCAGCGGCGCGAGGCCCGTCTTCTGGGTGTTCGCGCCCGTGACGAGGTTGGAGCTCGACATCCAGGTGAGGTTCGCGCCCTGCAGGCCGGGCCACCACGCCGTGTCGAACGGGACGTCCGCGGGCGCCCGGTAGACGCGCCACGGGGTGGCGTTCGTCGGGCAGGTGAGCACGCGGCC
>JAEDMN010000063.1 GCA_016302985.1 Kiritimatiellia bacterium
GGCGGCGGCATGCCCCTGATCGACAATGTCGGCGCGAACGACAAGATCCGCGACCGCGTGCCGACCTCGGACATCAACGCCCCGATCTGGTCCAGGACCACGGCGGCCGCCGTGAAGGGGGGCGTGACGCGTCTCGACGGCTCCGTGGTCGACGGCGCGACGGCGGGCTACCACGGCCGTCCCGAGGTCCTGTCGCTCGAGACGACGGCGAACGTGCCGCTCTCCTACTTCGGCTGGTACGGCGGCGACATCGCGACGAACGCGAATTCGGAGGTCCTCGGCGAGATCCTGCTCTTCGGCCGGACGCTGCCCGAAGCGACGCGCGCCGGCATCGAGGCCTACCTGATGCGGAAGTGGACCGGCGCGCTGCCGGCCGGCTACGTCGACCTCCGCGCCGCCACGGTCGCTGGCACGGGCACGGTCCGCGCGCGGTCTTTTGCGTCGCTGCCGTCCTTCGCGGACACCTTCTCCGGCACGCTCGAGCTCGGCCAGTCCGGCTTCGCCTTCGGACTCGACACGCGCAAGACGCCTGCCGTCTCCGGTGCCGCGTCTGTGCCGTGCGCGGTGACGCTGCCGAAGGCCTGCACCATCACGGTGGACTGTGCCGTGCAGCCGGCGCCCGGCCGCTATCCGCTCGTCTCTGCCGCGTCCTTTGCTGGCTGCGAATCGCTGGACCTCGTCGTCACGGGCGCGTTCGGCGACGCGCGGCCGCGCCTCGGTCTCGACGGCGGCACGCTCTTCATCGAGGTTCCCGCCCGCTGCACTCAGATCTTCATCCGCTAAAGGAGCTGGCCATGGCCACCTTCCGACTGCTCCTCCTGTCTGTTGCGCTGGCCGGCACCGTGTGCGCGGAGACTCCGCGCACCGTCGTCGGCGTGGTGAACTGGGACTGTTCGCTGCCGTCCTCGACGTGGTTCGGCCACTATGCGACCGCGTCGCTGAGTCCGGCTAAGTTCCGACACTGCACGCCGTTCTACGCGGATGTGAAAGGCCCGGACAAGATCGACTACCACTGGCGCTCGGTCGAGGAGTACGAACGCGAGATGCAGTACGCGATCGACGCGGGCATCGACTACTTCGCCTACTGCTGGTACGGTGAGCAGAAGCCGGAGGACGGCAAGGACTTCACGCCGGTCGAGGTCCGGCGCGAGAACATCTGCGACCGCCACGTCTGGGAGCTCGCCACGGCCCGTCGGCTCCATGCGAAGAGCAGGCTGCGGGACAAGCTCAAGATGTGCGCGATCCTCGTCACGCTCCATCCGCTGTCGGATGCCGAGGTCGAGTCGCTTGCCCGCGCGATGAAGGAACCCGGGTACCAGACCGCCCAGGGGCGTCCGCTCCTCTACCTCTTCGGTGGCCCCGGGAAGGGCCTGCTCACGCGCATCCGCAAGGCCTGCCGCGCAGTCGGCGCGAAGGACCCCTATGCGGTCGTGCTGGCGGGGAAGCGCTTTCCGGCGGGCGGCGACGAGGGCGTGCAGGCGATCAGCGCCTATGTGGACGGTGCGCAGGGCGTGGACACGTTCGCGGAAACCGCGGCCCGCGGGCGCAGGAACAATTCGCAGCGCGTGTCGACGGGCATGGACGTCATCCCCACGTTCACCCTCGGCTGGGATCCGCGTCCGCGGCTGGAGCATCCGGTGCCCTGGTGCGGGTACGCGAAGGACCGCTACATGCGTCCTGCCGCGGCGTCCGAGTGGCTGGCGGAGGCGTCCTCCTTTGCGGACTGGGTGAAGGCCAACCGGAAGTCCTGCCCGACGGGCCACATCCTCACCTTCGCCTGGAACGAGTTCGAGGAGGGAGGCTGGATCTGTCCGACCTGGCGCCCGGACGGAAATCCCGACACCGCGCGCGTCCGCGCGTTCCGCCGGGTGGGCGACTGCTGGCGGCGCGCGCTGGACGCGGACTGAGGCGTATTGACTCCATCTCGCCGCCTCTTTTTGGTAGAATACCCCCTGTGGACATCATAGACGGCAAGAACGTGAACCTTGAAGTCGCGGGGCGCGACTTCAAGTACTACATTTTCGACTGGGACGACAACATCCTGCACATGCCCACGCGCATCTACCTCGAGCACCTCGGGGCCGACGGCGTCTGGCGCCCGACTTCGGTCTCGACCAGCACGTTCGCCCTCGTGCGCACGGACGAGGCGCACTACCGGATGCCCCGCGCGGGCGGGCGCGAGGCCGCGTTCCGCGACTTCCAGGATGCACCCGACGCCGCGACGGCCGATCTCGCGTTTATCCGCGATACACGCGCGGCACTGGACCGCATCCGCGCCGGGGAGCCGACCGGCCCGTCCTTCGACACGTTCCGCAAGACGCTGCGGGAAGGGCGCATCTTCGCGATCGTCACCGCGCGCGGCCATGCCCCCGACACCATCCGCGAGGCCGTCCGCATCTTCATCGACGAGGTCCTCACGCCCGCCGAGCGCGAGGAGATGCTCGCGAACCTGCGCGGCTACCGGGCGTGCTTCGACAAGGTGCAGGCCTTCGGCACGGACGAGCAGGAGATTTCGTACTTCCTCTCGATGTGTCGCTACCACGCGGTGACGAATCCCGGCTTCAAGGAGATGCTCGCGAAGGACGAGGACTTCGGCGCGCGCTTCGCGGGGGCCTCGAGCGAGCAGCGCCCCGAGCTCGCGAAGGAGTTCGCGATCCGCGACTTCGTGGAACACCTCTACCGCACGATGAAGCGCACAGGCGGCGTCTGCGGCCGCCAGGTCTCCGTGGGCTTCTCGGACGACGATGCCGGCAACGTCAAGGCCGTTTCCGACTACCTGCGCGACGAGCTCGCGCGGCACTACGGGTCCTGCAAGTTCGTCGTCTACGACACCAGCGACCCGGAGATGTCCAACGGACAGAAGATCACGCTTTCCGGCCAGATGGAACTCGATCTCGGAATCTAGCACGCAAGGAGCAACCATGGCAGACATTCCGCTCTATCCGCTCACGTTCAACGCCAACATCCACACCGCGCTCTGGGGCGCGGAATCCTGGGAGATCTCCGGCCATGCCAGCTCGCCCTCCACCGTCGCGGAGGGGCCTCTCGCCGGCTGCACGCTCGAGGAGCTCGCCGCGCAGTACGGCCGCGCGCTGATGGGGGCCAAGGCCCCGAGCGAGACGGTCTTCCCGCTCCTGTTCAAGGTCATCGACGCGAAGCAGCGCCTCAGCGTGCAGGTCCATCCGAACGAGGAGACGCGCGCGCTCACGGGCGGCGAACCGAAGACCGAGATGTGGCGCGTGCTCGGCGGCAAGGGCCCGATTTTCGCCGGGTTGAAGCCCGGCACGACGCCCGCGGTCGTCGAGGAGAACGTGCGCACGGGCCGCTTCGAAGAGACGCTCGTGCGCCATGACGCGCGCGAGGGGCTGACGCTCTTCATCCCCGGCGGACTCGTCCACGCGATCGGCGAGGACGTGCTGATCTACGAGGTGCAGCAGAGCTCGAACACGACCTACCGCCTCTACGACTGGGGTCGCGTGGGCGCGGACGGCAAGCCGCGCCAGCTGCACGTCGCCGAGTCGCTGAAGTCCATCGACTTCGCCCTGCCCGTCCCCGAATCCCGCGAGACGGTCGTCTGCCCGTTCTTCAACTTCCGCGCCGTCGCGTCCTCGGGCTGCATCGACGTCCCCGCGGACCCCGACACGTTCACGGCGCTCTTCATCGTCGACGAGAAGCGCAGCGTGCTTGTGCCCGCCAACTGCGCGGCGCAGATCTGCTGCACGGGCACCGTCCTCGTCACGACGCTCGTCTGATCCCATCCAACCCGGGAGGAAACATGAAGTATTCGGTCGGTCTGGACATCGGCGGCACGAAGTGCGCCGTGAGCATGGGCGCCGTCACGGCGGACGGCATCGAGATCAAGGTGCGCGAGGAGTTCCCGACTGCCGGCAGGAGCTGGCAGGGGGTCTGCGCGACCTACGTGGACAGGATCCAGAAGCTCCAGGAGAACTTCGAGATCGCCAACATCGGCATCTCCTGCGGCGGTCCGCTCGATTCGAAGGCCGGGCTCATTCAGAGCCCGCCGAACCTGCCGGGGTGGGACGATGTCCCGATCGTGCAGTACTTCAAGGACCAGTTCAACGTGCCCGTGCACGTGCAGAACGACGCGAACGCGTGCGCGCTCGCCGAGGCGAAGTACGGCGCCGGGAAGGGCGCGCGGAACGTCGTCTTCATGACGTTCGGCACAGGTCTCGGCGCGGGGCTCGTCATCGACGGGAAGCTCTACTCCGGCACGAACGACAATGCCGGCGAAATCGGCCACATCCGCCTCGCGCCGCGCGGGCCCAGGGGCTACAACAAGGACGGCAGCGCGGAGGGCTTCTGTTCCGGCGCCGGCATCGCCCGCCTGGCCGGCATCCGCGCCCGCGAGCTCGAGATGGAGTATGCGGCGAGCGAGTCCGCGGCGAAGGCGCGCGCGGGCGAGCTGACGACGAAGGACATCTTCGGCCACGTGCGCGCCGGCGATCCCTTCTGCACGCGCGTCTTCAAGGAGAGCGCCGAGAAGCTCGCGACGATCCTCGCCTACACGATCGACATCCTCAACCCCGAGGTGATCGTGCTCGGCGGCGTCTTCATGCGCAACGCGGACCTCTTCATGGCGGAGATCTCGCCCATCCTCGAGCGCGAGGCGCTCCCGGGCGCGCTGAAGGTCTGCCGGATCGTCCCCGCCGGCCTGAGCGAGAATATCGGCGACTACGCGGCCCTCGCCGTCGCCAACATGTAAGGAGAATACTGCAATGAAACGAAACCTGCTGGCTGCGGCCGTCCTCGTGGTGGCCGGACTCTTCGCGGACGTGCCGAAGGTGATCTTCGACACGGACATGTACACGGACTTCGACGACGTGGGCGCGCTGGCCGTGCTCCATTCGCTCGCGGACGCGGGCGAATGCGAGATCCTCGGCACCGTGGTGTCGACGCGCAAGGCGCCGTCCATGGGCATGGTCGAGCTCATCAACCGCTTCTATGGCCGCGGGGACCTCCCCGTCGGCGCGCCGCGCGGCCTCGGCCTCGGTCCCGACGTCGACCCCGACGCCCTGAAGAACGCGTCCTACAAGATCTATGCGGACACGGTCAAGGCCCATCCCGAGCTGAAGATGCCCACGGGCGACCAGGCGCCGGACGCGAACGAGACCTACCGCAAGCTGCTCGCCGCGGCGCCGGACAAGAGCGTCACGGTCGTCACCGTCGGCTTCACCACGAACCTCCGTCGCCTGCTCGAGACGAAGGCGGACGCCCTTTCGCCGCTTGACGGCAAGGCGCTCGTCGCGAAGAAGGTGAAGGCCTGGTATGCGATGGCCTGCAAGTACGCGGACGGTTTCGAGTACAATTCCGGGGCGGATGGCGCCTCTTCGAAGATCGCGTTCGCGGAATGGCCGACGCCCGTCTACTTCCTCGACTTCAACTACGGCGTCGAGGTCAAGTGCGGCGTGCCCGTGTCCAACGTGCAGGACAAGGTCAATCCGGTCCGTGACGTCTTCCGCCGCGCGCTGAAGGACTACAACGAGGTCGGGAAGGGCCATCCGGCCTGGGACGAGATCGCGGTGCTCGCGGCCGTCCGCGGCTGGCAGAGCCACTTCGGCGTGGAGCGCGGCACGTTCTCCATCGTCGACGACAAGGGGCGGAACCACTGGGAGAAGAAGGCGGACGGCAACCACTACGTGCTGACCGTCAAGACGCCCAAGGCCGAAGTCGGCAGAATCGTCGACGAGCTGATTGCGCGCGGCCCGAAGGACCGGATCGACGGCACGAAGCTGCCGATCAAGGGGCGCGCGTTCAACGACGTCGAACGGTAGGTTCGCCAAGGCCGTTTGCAAGGCAATCCAGAAGGAGAGACTTCGACATGGACATTTCACGCCGTTTCTTCCTCGGTGGCGCCGCCGCGTTCGGCGCCTTTGGCGGCAACCGCTTCATGCCCGCGTTTGGCGCCGCGGCCGCGGCCGGCAGGCCCAACCTCAAGTTCGGTGTCGTCAGCGACATCCACATCACGCACGTCGGCGCGGATCAGAAAATCACCGCCTGGGGCAACAACCTGACCTTCCGCCATACGCTCGAATGGTTTCGCGACCAGGGCGTGGACGCCGTGATGGTCGTCGGCGACATGGCGGAAAACGGCATGGTCTCGCAGCTACAGGCCGTCGCGCAGGCCTGGTACGCCGTGTTCCCGGACGACAGGGCTCCCGACGGCCGGAAGGTCGAGAAGCTCTTCGTCTACGGCAACCACGACTACCACGGCTACCTCTATGGCGACCATGCCGCGAAGCGGCAGGCCAAGGAGGCGCCGAACGCCGACTTCGCCGCGTGGAGCCGTGACAACGTCCTCCGCTCCGACATGGGCGCCTGGTGGAAGAAGATCTTCAACGAGGACTATTCTCGCCTGTACAGCAAGACGATCAAGGGCTACACCTTCCTCGGCCAGCACTGGGACGACGGGAAGGGCATGGAGACGAAGTACGGCAGCTGCGACTTCGGCGCCGAGCTGCAGCTCTTCCTCGACGCGAAGGGGAAGACGCTCGATCCGAAGCGCCCGTTCTTCTACTTCCAGCACCCGCACCCGAAGGACACCTGCTACGGCTCCTGGGCATGGGGGCACGACTCGGGCAAGGTGACGAAGGCGCTTTCCGCCTACGCGAACGCCGTTGCGTTCTCGGGCCACTCGCACTACACGCTCACGGACGAGCGTTCTCTCTGGCAGGGCGCGTTCACCTCTGTCGGCACGAGCTCGCTCCGCTATACGGGTATGCCCTACGACGCCCGCATGCCGCTCGGCTACGAGAACACGTCGACCGAGGGGAAGCAGGCCGCCGAGCTGGACGCTCTCAAGGTGCTGGGCCGCTTCTCGGATCCGGGCGACTGCCGCCAGGGCATGGTCTGGAACATCTACGACGACCGGATCGTCGTGCAGCGCCGCGAGTTCCTGAACGACGTCTTCGTCGGCCCGGACTGGGTGATGCCGCTGACGACCGCCGAGGCGAGGCCGTTCGCCTTCGCCTCCCGCGCGAAGAAGGCGAAGGCGCCCCAGTTCGCGAAGGACGCGAAGATCGTCGCGCAGAAGGTCAAGGCGAAGACGCGCGCCACGGCCGGCCACCCCGCCGTCGAGAAGGACGCGGTCGCGTTCGACATCCCGCCAGCTCTGGCCGTCGCGGGGGCGCGTCCGCACGAGTTCGAGATCCTGGCGAAGGGCGCCGAGGGCCGGACCGCGGTCTTCCACGTCGTCGCGAACGGTTTCAACCACGCGCGCTCTCACAAGCGCGCGTCCGCGCCGACCGCGTTCAAGGTCGCGCTCGACCGCCTGCCGGCTGGCACGGCCGCCCTTGAGGTGCGTCCGCTCGACTGCTGGTGGAACAAGGGCGAGCCGCTCGCCGTCACGATCTGAGGTTCGCCATGAAGTCCGTCGTTCTCGGTTCCCTCCTGAGCCTGGCCTGCGCGGCGTTCGCGCTGACGCTGGAGAATCCGTCGCTGCGGCTCGTCTTCGCGGAGGCGGAGGGCGGCTACGCCGTCGAGCGCATCGAAAACCGCCTGGCGGGCGGAACGGACTTCGTGAACGGCCCGGCCAAGGGCGCGAGCTTCTGGGAGCTTGCGTTCTGGAACGAGGGTGCGCCCGGTGACGCGAAGGCGGGCGCCCGCCTCACGAACCTCTCGCCGTGCCGCGTGAAATCCGTCGAACGGCACGCGGATGGCGGGGCGACCTTTATCTGGCGCGGACTCGACCTGCCGGGCGAGAAGGGCGCCGTGACGGTGCGCGCGACGGTCCGCTTCGCGGTCGACGGCGCGTCCAGGTGGTCGCTCGAGGTGCAGAACGCGAGCACGGTCTTCGGCCTCGCGGAGACGAAGTACCCGTACTTCAGCCACGTTTCGAAGAGTGGCGAGGCGGACGTCCTCCAGCCGCGTCCCGACACCGGCGCGCGACTGGTGCGGAACCGTCCCTGGGGCGGCCGCTGGGCGATGGCCGGCTGCGGCGGCTACATGCCGATGATGATTGCGTTCCTCAAGGACGGCGCCGGACTCTACGTCGCGGCGCACGATCCCGAGGCGCGCATCAAGACGCAGGGGCTGTCCCCCGAGCACGATCTCACCTACATCACGCCCGTCGAGAACGCGGGCATCCCCGGCAAGGCCGCGGAAGGTCCACGCTACGAGGTCACCGTCGCCGCGTTCAAGGGCGACTGGTGGGCGGCCGCGCGGAAGTACCGCGCCTGGGCGCTGACGACGAAGTGGGCGTCCAAGGGGCGCATCCTCGACCGCGCCGACTACCCGCGGCGCCTGGCCGAGATTCCGCTCTGGCTCAACATCCACGCCTATCCGGACGAGGTGTCCAACACGATGTCGCGCGTCCATGCGCTCTTCCCCGGCTTCGACGCGGGCATCCACTGGCACCTCTGGCAGCATTCGCCGCATGACGTCAACTACCCCGAGTACTTCCCCGAGCAGAAGGGGACAAGGGCGTGCCTCGCGTTCTGCCGGTCCATCGGCGCGGAGGCGATGCCCTACACGAACGGCCGCCTCTGGAGCGTGCCGCTGATGAGCTATCCGTACGCGAAGCCGTATGCGATCGCGAAGCCGGACGGCGGGCCGCGGATCGAGAAGTACGGTCCCGTGACGCCGCCGCTGTCCCCGATGTGCCCGTACACGGACAAGTGGGACGAGACGCTGAACGACTTCTCGCGCCGCGTGCTCGAACTGGGCGCGGGCTCGGTTTTCCTCGACCAGATCGGCGCCTGCGCGGCTTCTCCCTGCTACGCGAAGGACCACGGCCATCCCGTCGGCGGCGGCGCCTGGTACTTCGAGGGCTACCAGCGCCTGCTCGCGAAGACGCATGCCGTCTATTCCGCAACGAACGCCTTCGTCACGACCGAGGGCAGCGGCGAACAGTGGATGAACGTCGTCGACGGCTATCTCAACGTGACGCAGCGCCAGCCGGACGACGTGCCGTTCTTCCATGCCGTCTACTCGGGCTACACCACGTACTTCTGCAGTCCGGAGAACCACGAGGACGACGATGCCTCGTTCCGCGCCGCGCAGACGCGCGAGCTGCTGTGGGGACAGTCCCTCGGCTGGTTCCACCCGCTCATCCTCGACAAGCCGTCCAAGTGCGCGATCGTCAGGGAGCTCTGCGAATTCCGCCAGGCGCACCTCGACTGCTTCGCCTACGGCACGCTGCTCGGCGAGGTCGCGTTCGAGCAGCCCGTGCCCGAGATTCCCCTCACCTGGCTCGGACGCAAGCCGTTCTGGGCCTGGCGTCTCCCCGACTACCCGCTCTCCGCGACGATTACGGGGAAGATGCCCGGGCTGCTCGGCTACGTCTGGGAGAGCGCGAAGGACGGAAGGAAGACGGCTTTCCTCGCCAACCTGACCGACGCGCCGCGGACGGTCTCGTTCGCGTGGCAGGGCGTCCGGAAGACGGTCGATCTCCCCGCCCGCGGCCTCCTGCCAACCGAAGTCCGGTAGGTCCGTCGTCCCCGACAGACCGCGTGGCGCCCGGTCACGCGCGGCGCGCGCCGAAGAACCGCAGCGCCGTCTTGATGGCGGCGATCGTCGCCAGCGTCGCGCAGAAGAGCGCAGCGCAGCCCATCGTCCAGCCCGGCATCCCCAGGTGCCAGGCGAGGGTCAGCGCGAGGACGATCGTCGAGGCGTGCGCGATCTGTCCGACGAGGATGGCGGAGGTCTGCTTCAGCCAGGCCGCGTGGCCCTCGGCGTGGCCGCGGACGCACTGGAAGACGGGCCAGGCCGCGTAGCAGCACATCACGATCTGCGCGAAGCGCACGTTCTGCGCGGGGATGTTCTGCACCGTGTGGAAATACCAGTCCGAAACGCCCGGTAGCGCGGCCACGAGGGGAATGAGGCCCAGCAGGAGGCCGGCGCAGACCGCGTAGCGGACGACGCGCCGGTCGCCGTCGTACTCCGGCGGGAACTGGATGGCGACGGCCTGCATGCGGAAGGCACCGTAGCTGACGGGGTTCGCGAGGCCGATCGTCGCGTAGTGGAGGGCGAGCATCTGCACGCCGTCCGCGGTGCGGTTGACGAAGGTCGCGATCAGGAAGGGCGAAGACGCGAGCAGGAAGCCGCCGAGCGAGAGGGGGATCGTGAACCGGAACTGGCGGAACGCGGAGGTGTCCTCCTCCGGCGTGGAGAAGTCGGCCGCCGTCTCCAGCTTGCGGACGAACTTGCGCGCGAAGACGTGCGAGAGGACGAGCTCGACGCCGCAGGCGGCCGTCGTGGCGGCGAGGCCCCACATGTCGCCCGTCAGGCCGTAGTGGACGAACGGCACGGGCGCGAGAAGCGTGATGCCGATGCGCACGACCGTCGCGAGCGTGGCCTCCGCGCTCGCGCGGTTGTTGAAGAGGACGACGAGCGGGACGTTCCGCAGGAAGAAGAATCCCTGCATGAGGAAGCCCCAGAAGAGCGTCCGTCGCGCGATCGGCACGAGGTGGTCCGGCAGGTTCAGAAAGGACTTGAACAGGAACGTGTCGAAGGGCGGCAGGGAGAGGAGCATCTGGATGCCGAGCAGCACGCACATCATCCAGGTGTTCATGCGGATGAACGACCGGTAGCCCGCGAGCGTCCGGGCGAAGACCATGCCCGTCATGACGAGACCGCCCCCGAGGGCGCCAATCATGAACATCACGTTCTGGCCGAGCGCATATGCCGCGTAGGTCTCGTCCCCGTACCGGCCGTGCGAGACGATGGCGGCGACGAGGGGATAGGTGAGGGACTGCGCGAACGCCTGGAGGAACAGCGGGATGTAGAATCTCGTCGCGCGCGCCGGCGTGTATCCGCCGTATCTGTCCTCGTCCGTCATGCGTCCGGATATTATAGCACAGGCGGAGCGGGGCGAGACGCCCCGCATACGACGTCTGCCGTTCATTCCGCATCCGGGGCGTCTCGCCCCGGTCCCGTCGACGGACACTTCTTTATGCTATAATGTCCCTCCATTTCAAACCCCAAGGAGAAGACATGAAGCAGGCCATTGTCAACGGCGAACCCATTTCCCGCGAAGCCGTCCAGTTCGAGCTCGACCGTCTGGTCAAGTTCTACCTGGGCCACGGCATGAGCCAGGACGAGATCCGCAAGAACCTCGACAAACTCGCCGAGAAGGCGCAGGAGCAGGCCATCGGCGCCAAGCTCCTCTTCGCGCGCGCCGAGCAGCTCGACCTGCCGGTCGACGAGAAGGCCATCGACGCCCAGGTCGCGAACGTGATCCAGCAGGTCGGCGGCCGCGACAACTTCGTCAAGGCGCTCGCGCAGCAGAAGATCTCCGAGGACGACTTCCGCAAGGAGCTCGCGAAGGGCTGCCGCGTCGACGCGCTCGTCCAGCAGGCCTGCCGCGGCGTCGCCGAACCGACCGAGCAGGAGGTCGCCGACTACTACGCGGCCCACCAGAAGGACTTCGTGACGCAGCCCCAGGTGCTCGCGCAGCACATCCTCGTCAAGACCGAGGGCATGGACGCGGCGGACAAGGCCCAGGCGCTCGAGAAGATCAAGGAGATCCGCGCCCGCATCGTCGCCAACACCGATCCCGGCGAAGTCGGACAGGCCTTCGCCCGTGAGGCGGGCGAGCACTCCGACTGCCCCAGCGGCCAGCAGGGCGGCTCCCTGGGCTGGTTCGGTCCCGGCATGATGGTCCCCGAGTTCGACAAGGCCTCCTTCGCGATGAAGTGCGGCGAGGTCTCCGACGTCATCGAGACGCAGTTCGGCTACCACATCATCCTCAAGACGGACGAGAAGGCGGGCGGCCCGCAGACCCTCGTCGACGTCGCCGACCAGGTCCGCGACCTGCTCCGCCACGAGGCCCGCGGCCGCGCGATGGACGCCTTCGTGGGCGAGCTCCGCGACAAGGCGAAGATCGAGTACAAGTAAGCGAGGCGGCCAGATGGATCACGCGTCCCTGTTCAAGCGCGCCGGCAAGGTCATCCCCGGCGGCGTCAATTCGCCCGTCCGGGCGTTCAACGGCGTTGGCGGCACGCCCGTCTTCGTCGAGAGCGGCAAGCGGCAGAAGATCGTGACGGCCGACGGTCGCACGCTGACGGACTACTGCTGCAGCTGGGGCGCGATGATCCTCGGGCATGCCCGCAGCGAGGTCGTCGCGGCGGTGAAGAACGCCGCCGCGCACGGAAGCACGTTCGGCATCGCGACGCCCGCTGAGGTCGACTTCGCGGAGCGCCTCTGCTCCCTCGTGCCGGGCATGGACATGGTCCGCGCAGTGAACTCGGGCACGGAGGCCGTCATGACGGCGCTCCGCCTCGCCCGCGGCGTCACGGGGCGCAACGTGATCCTCAAGTTCGACGGCTGCTATCACGGCCACAGCGACACCGTGCTCGTCAAGAGCGGCAGCGGCGTCCTCACGATGGGCGCCTCCTCGAGCGCCGGCGTGACGGAGGGCGCCGTCGCGGACACGATGGTCGTCCCCTACAACGACCTCCAGGCGGTCGAGCAGGCGTTCGCGCAGTGCGGGGACCGCATCGCCGCCGTCATCGTGGAGCCCGTCGCCGGCAACATGGGACTCGTCCCGCCGTCCGAGGGCTTCCTCAAGGGCCTCCGCAAGGTGACGACGAAGCACGGCGCGCTGCTGATCTGCGACGAGGTCATCAACGGATTCCGCTTCGGCTTCTCGTCCTATTCGTCCCTCTATGCGGGCGTCACGCCGGACCTCATCACGCTCGGCAAGGTGATCGGCGGCGGACTCCCCCTCGCGGCGATTGGCGGCAAGGCGAAGTGGATGAAGCGGCTTGCGCCGACCGGCCCCGTCTACCAGGCCGGCACGCTGAGCGGCAACCCGGTCGCGGTCGCGGCCGGACTCAAGACGCTCGACATCCTCGCACGCGAACAGCCCTACGGCCGCATGGCCGAACTTGGCAGCGCACTCGCGGTCGGCATCTCGACCATCGCCGCGGAACACGGCGTGCCCGTGACCTGCCAGAGCTTCAACGGCGTGTTCACGCCGTTCTGCACGGATCTGCCGGTACAGGACCTCGCGGACGCGAAGGCCTGCTCGACCAAGCTCTACGCGAAGATCTTCCATGGCCTCCTGGACCGCGGCATCTACATCGCCCCGTCGCAGTTCGAATGCAACTTCGTCTCCGCCGCCCACACGGCGAAGGACGTGGACGAATTCCTTGCGAAGTTCGACGAAGTCTGCGCGACGCTCTGACCCCATGGTGACGCGACGCGAGGTCATTCGGGGTGCCGGCGCGGCCGCCCTGGCGACAGCGGCCGGCTGCATGACGACCGATGCGCCGGTTGCGGGGAAGCCCGCCGTCGAACGGCCCGTGCGCTTCGGGTTCATCACGGACTGCCACCATGCGCCGCACATCGTCCGTCCCGGCGATCCCCGCCGCTATGGCCTGGCCCTCGCGAAGATGCGGAGCTTCGCCCGCTGCGCGAACCGCAGTGAACTGGACTTTGTCGTCGAGGGCGGCGACTTCAAGGACCTCGGCCGCACGCCGGCCGAGTCGCTGAAGTATCTGGACGAGATGGAGGCCGCGTTCGCCGGCTTCGATGGTCCCCGTTACCACGTCCTCGGCAACCACGACCACGACAACATTTCCAAGGAGGAGTTCCTCGCGCACGTCTCCAATGCGGGGCAGGAGCGGGCGAAGGCCTTCTACGCCTTCACGTGCAGGGGTGTGAAGTTCATCGTCCTCGACGCGTGCTACCGTCCCGACGGTGAGCCCTACTGCCGCGGAAACTTCAGCTGGAAGCAGGCGCGCATCCCCGACGAACAGGTCGCCTTCCTGAAGGCCGAGCTCGCGTCCGCGACGGGTCCCTGCGTGCCGATCGTCCACCAGCAGCTGGACGCGGAGGACGAGACGTGCATCGTGAATGCGGCGGAGGTCCGTGCGCTGCTCGAGGCCTCCGGCAAGGTGAAGGCTGTCATCCAGGGGCACTATCACGAGGGTTCCTTCCGCGACGTCAACGGCATCGGCTACTACACGCTCCGGGCGAACGTGATCGGCGACGCGGGGAAGACGGGCGGGAACTGGGCGATCGTCGAAGTTGCCGCCGACGGTTCTGTCGCCGTCTACGGGCAGAATGGCGCGCCGTGTGTCCAGTCACGTCGCGTGGGCTGGGACGGCAAGCTGGCCACGCGGTGGGAGCCTGGGCACTACCAGGTCCATTTCATCTACACGGGCCGCGGCGAGTCGATGTTCCACATCTTCCCGGACGGCACGTCGATGCTCGTCGACTGCGGCGACTCGATGCGATTCCACAATACGCCGGCCGAGGTGCCGCTGCTGCCGGACCTGTCCCGACGGGCCGGCGA
>JAEDMN010000308.1 GCA_016302985.1 Kiritimatiellia bacterium
ACAGTCCGCTTCCGTCTCCAGGGTCAGGCCTGGTACAGTTCCAGCGGCAGGCCGTCGGGGTCCTTGAAGAAGGTGTATTCGCGGCCCGTGAAGGGATCGGTCCTGACCTCCTCGCACGGCACGCCCTTCCGCTCCAGCTCCTCGGCCGCGGCCTTCACGTCGGCGACACGGAAGGCCAGATGGCGCAGCCCGGCGGCCTCCGGTCCGTTCACGCGCGGGGGCGGGCTGGGGAACGAGAAGAGCTCGACGACGTACTGTCCGTTCAGGGCGAGGTCCGTCTTGTAGGAATCGCGTGCCGCGCGGTAGTGCTCGCCCACGACCTCGAATCCCAGGATGTCGCGGTAGAACGTCAGCGACTTCCCGTAGTCCGAACAGATGATCGCGATGTGGTGGACGCCCTCGAGTTTCATTCCGTCTTCCTCTCTTCTTCCTTTATCTTCTTTACGCACGGGCAGCCACGGTCCCGCAGCATGGCACCAGTCCGCGATGTGGCGCGGGAGGCGGAACCGAACCGACACTCGGGGCCATGTCCGTCGATGAAGCCGGCCGCCTGGAGAAAGGCGTAGACCGTGGTGGAGCCGACGAACTTCATGCCGCGCCGGCGCATGTCGGCGGAGAGGGCGTCGGAGACGGGCGACGTCGTCCGTTCGGTGTAGGGCTCGACGACCGGATCCTTCCCAGCAAACGATTCGACATAGGCTCCGAACGAGCCGAACGCCGCGCGGATGGACGCGATCGCGCGCGTGTTCGCGACGACTGCACCCAGCTTCGCCCGGTTGCGGATGATGCCGTCCGTCGCCATCAGCCGCGCGAGGTCCGCCTCGCCATAGGCGGCGATCCGCGCGGCGTCAAACCCGTCGAACGCCGCCTTGATCGCGGCGCGCCTGTTGAGGACGCATTCCCACGAGAGGCCCGCCTGGAAGGTCTCGAGGATGAACCGTTCGTAGAGCGCCTGGTCGTCCGCGGGACGACGTCCCCATTCCCTGTCATGGTATTCCACGTACAGGGGATTCCGCAGGTTCACCCACGCGCAGCGGCACGGTCCATTCATCGGATCCAGGCCCCTCCGTCAGAGCTCCAGCGCCTCGTCGTCATGTCATCGCATCTCCTTGTACGCATGAACCGTCATGGTCACGCAGTATAGCACAAGCAGGTGCGGATTGCAGGGCTGACAGGAGTGGCATCCACCCTGCATAGGACTTCGCGTCGGAACCGTTCCGAGGCGAAGTCGCAGGCGTGGAACTTCCGTGCGGCCCGACCGGGCGACATGCCGGCAAACGGAAAACTCCAACCGGGGACCGTCCTCCGGCGAATGCTCCCCCGGCGAATCCCTACATACCTGAGCCCAGGATCGCCTTGAGATCGGCTTCGGGCGTCGTCGTGGGCCGGAGTCCGTAGGTCTTCCCGAGGATCTCCAGGACGCCGGGCGAGACGAAGGCGGGGAGGGTCGGCCCGAGGCGGATGTTCCTGATGCCCAGGTGGAGGAGCGTGAGGAGGATGCAGACCGCCTTCTGCTCGTACCAGGAGAGGACGAGCGAGAGCGGCAGCTCGTTGACGGAGCAGCCGAACGCCTCCGCAAGCGCGAGCGCGACCTGGATCGCCCCGTACGCGTCGTTGCACTGCCCCATGTCGAGGAGCCGCGGGATGCCGCCGACCGTTCCGAGGTCGAGGTCGTTGAAGCGGTACTTGCCGCACGCGAGCGTGAGGATGACCGTGTCCTTCGGCGCGGCCTTCACGAAATCGGTGTAGTAGTTGCGTCCCGGGCGGAAGCCGTCGCAACCGCCGACGAGGAAGAAGTGGCGGATCGTCCCCGCCTTCACGGCCTCGACCACCTGCGGCGCGACCGAGAGGACGGTTGCGCGTCCGAAGCCCGTCGTCACGCGCGTGCCGCCGTTCACTCCCTTCATCACGCGGTCTTCCGCATATCCGCGGAGCGCCTTCGCGCGGGCGATGACCGACGAGAAGTCCTTCTCCGCGCCAATGTGCGTCACGCCGGGGAACTGCACCTCGCCCGTCGTGAACACGTTCGCCCGGTAGCTCTCGCGCGGCGGCATCAGGCAGTTCGTCGTAAAGAGGAACGCACCGGGCACGCCGTCGAACTCCTTCTGCTGGTTCTGCCAGGCCGTGCCGAAGTTGCCCTTCAGGTGCGCGTACTTGCGGAGCGCGGGATACCCGTGCGCGGGCAGCATCTCGCCGTGGGTGTAGACGTTGACGCCCTGGCCCTCGGTCTGCTTCAAGAGAAGCTCGAGGTCCTTGAGGTCGTGTCCCGTCACCACGATGAACGGCCCCTTCTCGATCGTCATGGTCACGTTCGCCGGCTGCGGGTCGCCATACGAGGTCGTGTTCGCCCTGTCGAGCAGCGCCATGCACAGAAGATTCACCTCGCCGACCTCCATCACGACCGGCAGCAGCGTCTCCGCGTCCGCCCCGGCCGATCCGACCGCGCGGAGCGCCTTGTAGAAGAAGGCCGAAACCCGCGGATCGCGATGGCCGAGAACCGCCGCGTGCGACGCATAGGCCGCCATGCCGCGGATCCCGAAGAGAATGAGGGACTTGAGGCTGCGGATGTCCGCACGCTCGTTCCAGAGGCGGTTGACGTCATAGTCGGCGGCAAAGGCGATCCGCGCCTTCTCGGCATGCACCTGGTCGATCAGCGCCCGGATCTTCGCCCCGTCGAAATTGACGTTCGTGACCGTCGTGAAGAGTCCGGATACGACGAGGTCGTCCGTCACCTCCGTCACTTTCGTTTCGTCGCTTCCGACTGCCCGCGCGAGTCCGATCAAGGCCCCCGTGAGAAGGTCCTGCGCTTTCGCGACCGCGGGATTCTTCCCGCACACGCCGTTGACCGTGCAGCCCGATCCGCCGCACGTCTGCTCGCACTGAAAGCAAAACATCCTGTTGTTCATTTGATTGCTCCTTTTTTTCATTGGGTGTCCGATGGCGCATACTATACTTGACTTGCGCCTTGGAGTATGTTGGGATTCCAATCATGAAGCGGCCAACCGACAGAATCGCCGCGCTGCCGCCATGCCACAAGCAGCTCGTCATCGTCGCCAAACGGAGCGTCCAGTTCGCAACGAAGCTTGAATGCCTGTCGAAGAAGACGACCGCCCTTTCGACCGTCATTTCGCAGCTCGTCC
>JAEDMN010000309.1 GCA_016302985.1 Kiritimatiellia bacterium
TTCGTCGCCAATGCGGCCGAGGCCGCGAGACCGAAGATGAATGTCGTCGCAAATTTCATGCCAGTTCCTCGTGAAACGAAATCAATAGCGCCGGAGCAGCTCGAGCAGCTTGCGGTCGAGCTTGTGTCCGTTGTAGTCCTCGTACGCGACATCCGGGCGACCGGAGTCGAGAATGCCGATCGCCCCGCGGAGGTTCCAGTGCGCCCAGCCGAGGCCGCGGGACTTCCAGAGCTTCAGGCAGTGCTCGGTCCACGCGAGCGTCACGTCGTGCGGCGTCGTGTTGCGGCAGCCGAATTCGCCCACCATGCAGGGGATGCCCGCGTCGAGGGCGGGCTGGTACTTCGCCACGGTCTCCTCCGGCGTGCGGAGGATCCACTTGTCCGCGGGGTAGCCGGGACGGATCGGCCAGGTCGGCACCTCCTTCGGCGTCTTGACGTAGCCGCAGTTGTAGTGCGTGATCGCGTGGGGCGTGTAGCCGCGGAACGCCTGGCCGACCGCAGGGACGCCGTAGAGCTCGGGCACGGGCTCCGCGGCGCACGCGTTGCCGTCCGCCATGATGAAGCGGGACGGATCCTCCCGGCGGATGGCCGCGATGAGCTTCAGGCAGAGCGGCGCGTAGTTCTTTCCGGCCGTATGGCGGGTCGGCTCGTTGAAGAGGTTGAAGGAGAGCGCCTCGTTCGGAATCCCCTTCCAGCGCCTGGCGAACGCCGCCCACATCGTGCAGGCCGCCTCCTGGGCGACGGGGCTCGTCCCGAGCGGAAACGCCTCCGTCTGGTCGAGGATGCAGTACCCGGGGATGCGGTGGAGCGCGATCTGCACGTGCACGCCGTATTGGCGTCCCCAGGCGATGGCCTGGTCGAGCAGCTTCATCTTCGCTTCGTCGAGGTTCGTCCAGCCGTCCTCCTTGATGAGGATGCGGTAGTCGAGCGGCAGGCGGGCGAAGTTGAAGCCCCAGTCGTGCAGCGCCTTGAACTCCCACTCGACGAAATGGCCGTCCACGCGGGGATCGGGCGCAAGACCGATCGTGGGGGCACGGAACATGCCGAGCAGGTTGAAGCCGCGCCAGCGAACGGCAGGACGCCAGCCGGGCGTCTCCGCGGCTCGGACGCCGCCCATCAGCGCGTGCGTATCCGTCATCACGCCCACGCGCGCAAGGCGGGTCCCGTCCGAAGCCAGGCCAGGAAGAGCCGCCGATGCGAAAACGCCACCGAGAAAAGTCCTACGATCGATTTTCATGGCTACATTGTACCATACCCGCCGCAGGACGGCAGTCAGTACGCGAAGTTGAGCACGGGGAGGAATCCCTGCTGGATGTTGGCGTTGAGCAGTCCGATCTGGAGTCCCTTCGCCGCGCCGGAGAAGACGTTCAGCAGGCCCAGCTGCAGACAGCCGCCGTTGGTCGCGACATTGAACAGGCCCACCTGGACGCCCCTCGACGTCTCGGCGAAATTCAAGAGGACGGCCAACTGCACCCCGCTGAAGTCGAAAACCGTGTTCGCCAGCCCCGCAGCCTGCAGGCCGCAGCCGTAGACAAGGGTGTTGAAACCGCCGGCGAACTGGAGGCCGGAGACGTCCTCGAAGATGTTGCCGACTCCCGAAAGCTGGATTCCCGCGAACGAGCAGCAGGCCTCGCGTTCCGGCAGGACGTCTTCGAACTGGTAGCCCTGGCGGCCCAGGTTCGTCGCGGTGTTGGCGAACACGTTCACGGAAAGGCCCGCGGTCGAGCGGGCGCGGGCGATTCCGAGAATCCCGACGTCGACGGGACAGACCGCCCGGCGGTAGAGCTTCTCCCCGGTCTTCTTGGGCGCGTCCAGGAAGTCCGCGAAGTCGAACAGATCCAGCGCGCCCGGCCCCTCCTCGTCCCAGGTGAATCCCGGCGAGAGGAAGCTCGCCTGCAGGCAGTAGGCATCCGTGCCCCGCTCCTTATGCCACGGGAATTCCCATCCCGCGGACGGCAAGGCGGCCAGGGCGGCCGTGAGAAACGCCAGCACGGCGTGCGACCGAAATGTCTTCATAGGACCTCCGCGACGAGTTGAGCCGAAGCCTTCCGCGCTTCGGCGAGGATCTCCGCCTCGCCCGGGACGACACCATTCTCCATGAGCACGCGGCCCGCGCAGACGACGGTGTCGATGCAGGACGGGTCGGCGGCGTAGACGAGGTCGCTTGCGAGATTCGCGCCCGGAACGAGCGGAACGGCGTCCGGACGGAGGATCAGGAAGTCGGCCGCCGCGCCGACGCGAATCTCGCACGCGTCGAGTCCGAACGCCTGCGCCCCGCCGCGCGTCGCCTGGTGCAGGATGGCCGCGGCCGGGGCCGTGGTCGGGTCCCCGCTCTCGATCTTCGCGGCCAACGCGGCGCACTTCATCTCCGCGAACATCGAAAGGGAATTGTTCGAACAGGCGCCGTCCGTGCCGAGCGCGCGGCGGAGGCCCGCGGTGCGTTTCCAGGGGAAGAGTCCGCTGACGAGCTTCATGTTGCTCTGCTGGTTCTCCACGATGACGGCGCCCGTGTCGCGGATGACCGCGATGTCGTCGTCCGTCAGGTGGACGCAGTGCGCCATCACGGTCTTCGGACCCAGCAGGCCGCAGTCCCGCAGATAGGCGACCGGCGTGCGGCCGCCGTGCTCGCGCCGGCAGGTCTCGACTTCGCCCCGCGTTTCCGAGACATGGATGTGGACGAAGCGGTCCTCGGCCTTCGCGCGGGCGGCGATTTCGCGCAGTGTCCGTTCGCAGACGGTGTAGATGGCGTGCGGGGCGAGCGTCGTGAAGACGCGGCTGGACGGGTCCGACGCGAAGTCCGCGAGGCGGGCGTTGCAGGCGACGTTGCGCGGGTCGTCGTGGCCGGGGCCGCCCGTCTCGACCGTGTGGATCGACACCGCGCAGCGGATGCCCATCTCCTCCGCCGCGCGGGCGACGGCCGGCGCGTACCAGTACATGTCGTTCGCGAAGACCGTGCCGCCGCGGATGAGCTCGAGGATGCCGAGCCGCGCGCCCGCGTAGACCAGCTCCTCGGTCAACTTCGCCTCCGCGGGCCAGATGTGGTCCTGCAGCCAGGGCATGAGGGCCAGATCGTCCGCGCAGCCGCGCAGCAGGCTCATCGCCAGGTGCGTGTGGCAGTTGTAGAACGC
>JAEDMN010000064.1 GCA_016302985.1 Kiritimatiellia bacterium
GGTTGCCGAACATCACGCCGATCTTCTCGCGGACCTGGTTCGTGAAGATGCAGAGGGTCTTCGTGGAGGCGAGGACGCCCGTGAGCTTGCGCATCGCCTGGCTCATCAGACGGGCCTGCAGGCCCATGTGCGAATCGCCCATGTTGCCGTCGATCTCGGCCTGGGGCGTCAGCGCCGCGACGGAGTCGACGACAATCACGTCCAGCGCGCCCGACTTGCAGAGCTGCTCGCAGATGGAAAGCGCCTCTTCGCCGCTGTTCGGCTGCGCCACGAGGAGGTCGTCGAGGTTGACGCCGATCTTCTTCGCGTAGCCCGGGTCGAGCGCATGCTCGGCGTCAATGAACGCCGCGACGCCACCGGCCTTCTGGGCATTGGCGACGACATGCAGCGCGAGGGTGGTCTTGCCGGAGGACTCCTGGCCATAGCACTCGACGATGCGGCCACGGGGAAGCCCGCCCACGCCGAGCGCAAGGTCGAGCGAGAGCGCACCCGTCGAAATCACGGGGATGTTCGCATGCTCGTCGCCGCCGAGGCGCATGATGGAAAGCTCGCCGAACTCCTTCTTGATCTGGCTCAGCACCGCATCCAGCGCCGCGTTCGTCTTCTTGGCGGGCTCCGCCGTCTTTTCCTTCTTTTCTGCCATGTGGCCTTCTCCTTCTGTCCTGACAGTTCAAATTATAGCAAATGCAGACGCGCACCCGCAAGCCGCACACCCGTTAAACGGGCGGGAGAACGGGAATCTTACACGCGCGGCGGGAGAATTTCCGGCAGGGCCGAGACGGCGCATTGCCATGCGGCCGCAAGCCGGTCCGGCACGAGCACGTCCGCGGGGGCTCCGTCGGCCACGATGCGGCCGCGGGACATCAGGACGACGCGCGTGAAGCAGGTGGAGCCGAACGGCAGCTCGTGCACCGTCGCGACGACGGTCCGGTCCAGGGACGCGAGGAGCGCCTGCAGCGCCCTCCTCTGCACGAAGTCCAGCTGCGCCCCGGGCTCGTCGAGCAGCAGGTGCGGCGCCCCGGAGGCGAGCGCAAGGGCGACGGCCAGCCGACGGCGCTCCCCGCCCGAAACCGCGTCCAGGCGGCGGTCCGCCAGGTGGGCCGCCCCGGCGTCGACAAGCGCGCGCGCGACGGCCGCGTGGTCGGCGGGCGCGGGACGGCGCCACGGCGACAGGTGCGCCGTGCGGCCGAGCATCACGAAGGCGCGCGCCGTCAGCGCGAGGTCCTCGGGCGTCTGCTGCGGCACGAAGACGGCGCCGGGCCCCGCCAGCGCGCGCAGCAGCGTCGACTTGCCCGCGCCGTTTGGACCGCACACGGCGACCCGTTCGCCGTCGTCGATGTGCAGCGAGACGCGGTCCAGCGCCACCCTCCCGTCGTAGCGGACGGTCCTGTCCACGAGCTCAAGCACGGCCCCTCCGCGTCAACAGCCACAGGAAGAACGGCGCGCCGGTCAGCGCGCACACCACGCCGACCGGCAGGTTGCCGGGGAAGAGCCCCGCCACCGCGTCCGCGGCCACGAGGAAGAGCGCCCCGCCGACCGCGCTGAGGGGCAGGTAGACGCGGTGATCGCCCCCGAAGAGCCGCCGGACGACGTGCGGCACGATCAGGCCGAGGAAGCCCACGGCGCCGACGAGCGCCACGGACGACGCGGTCGCGAGCGAGGCGGCGCCGAGCGCCACGAGCTGCGTCCGCCGCACGTCAACGCCGAGCGCCCGCGCCGCGTCCTCGCCGAGCACGAGCGCATTCAACCGGCGGTTCTGGGCGTAGAGCAGCAGGAAGGAGACGAGCAGCGCGGCGGCCGCCCCCGCGACGGGGCCGGGCTGCACCGCATGCAGGTCGCCCCACACCCACTTGAAGGCCGCGGCGGACTGCTCGAGCGTCGCATAGGCGAGCACGAGCATCTGGAGGGAGTTCGTCAGGCCACCCGTCACGAAGCCGGCGACGATTACGGTGCCACCGGCCAGCGCACGTCCACCGGTGCGGCGCGCCGCGAAGTGCGCGACGCAGCAGACGAGCGCGAGGGAGAGGCAGGCCCCGGCGAAGGCCGAGACGGGCACGGCCAGCGCGGCCGCGGCGGCGAGCCCGGTCTGGAAGGCCAGTGCGACGCCCAGGGAGGCGCCGCCGACGAGGCCGAGGATGTACGGCTCGGCGAGGGGATTGCGCAGGACGCTCTGCAACGCGGCGCCCGAGAGCGCCAGCGAGGCGCCCACGACCAGCGCGGCGAAGACGGTCGGCGCGTCCATGCGTGCCCCTCGCGCTAGAAGCGCACGTCGACCTGCCAGCGGAAGAAGTACGACGGCTTCGAGCTGTCGAAGTAGTCGCCCGGGTTGAACACCTCCGCGACGACATGGCCGAAGAACTCGAAGCGGTCCCAGCCCGAGGCGTTCTTCGGCGCAAGCCGGATCGGGAAGTCGTAGCGGGCGGCCGACAGCCAGCCCTTGTACATCGAGTCGCCGCCGCCGTCCGCATGGCCGATGTGGTCCTGCACGGCGGCAAACATCGGGCCCGAGTAGGCGTACATGGCATGGCGCGGACCGAAGACCATCGTGGCCTTCAGCTTGGTGTAGATCATGTTCGACCACCAGCAGTTGCCCCAGAGGTTGCCATACACGAGGAGTTCGGAGTCCTGCGTGTAGCGGCCCCAGAGCGGGTCCCAGGCCTGGTCGTTGTCGTGCCGGTAGTCCGTGCGGTGCTTGTCGCCGGAGTAGTACGTGGAGGCCAGCGAGACCTTGAACTTGTACTCGCGCAGGAAGTCGGGACGGTAGTTCGCCTCGAGATAGCCGTACCAGCCGGTCTTCTGGCGGTTGCCGTCCAGGATGCGGCCGACCTGGCGCGCGCCGTCGAGGACCATGCCCCAGTGGTCGTCGAACTCCGGCTCGAGGCGCAGGCCGATGGTCCAGAGCTCCGTCGAGGGCATGTGGCGGCCCAGGCTCTTGTAGTCCGCGGTGCGCTTGAAGATCGTGTACTGCTTGTAGGGCAGGTGTCCGTCGCAGCACGCGTCCGACCAGATCGCGCCGCCGCCCCATTCGTCGCGGCCGTTGCCGTCCAGCATGTTGACCTTGTTCAGGGCGCGACCCTCGCTCTGGCGGTTGCCGTAGCGGAGATTGGTGTGGCCCTGGCCGTAGAGGAAGAACAGGTCAAGCTTGCGCACCTCGTCGAAGTGCAGCGTCGTGCGGGCCATGTCGGTGAAGAACGAACGCGAACCGTCCGTCGGCGTGCCTTCGGCGAGCATGTTGTCCAGTCCGAGCACCGAATGCGGCCCCTCGAGCAGGTCCTGCCGTCCCACGCGGAAGTCGACGTTGTCGACGCCCATGCCCTTCAGCCAGTCGGCCGTGAGCGCCTTGCCATCGAGGTAGAGGTTGTCCAGGAAGACCTCGTCGGGGAACGTGTAGTTCCGGTCGTAGCGCCGCCTGCCGTTCCGGACCGGGTATTCCCGGAATTCGTCGGCAAGGCGGGCGTAGAGGCGCAGCGGGCCCTGGTCGACCTCGAACCAGACACGGGGTCGGATGCGGAAGTGGTTGTCGTTGACCGTGCGCTTCTTCGGATTGAGCGAGTAGGGGTCTCCGGGCGTGCCCGGAATGTTGTCCATGAGCTCCTGGCGCACGCGCAGGTCGGCACCGGCGTTGAAGGATGGTCCGTTCTCGGCCTCCACGACCAGGTTCGTCTCGGCGACGGCGAGCGCCATGCCCGCGCAGAGGGTGGCCAACAGGCCGATCGGCTTCTTCATTTGAATGGGGACCTTCTGGATATGACTTGAAAGGCCATGATTCTACCAAAAGGAACGGTCTTCGCGCAAGGAGGAGGAAGCGCCCGCTAGCGCGGGGCGACGAAGGCGCAGACAATGGTGTAGTTGTCCCCCGCGCCGGCCTGCCGGACGGCCGTCTCGACCTGCTCCACGGCGTCGCGGGGAGACTTGGCGGCCCGGAGCAGCGCGCCGATCGTCCCGTCGTCGAGCATGTCGTGGACGCCGTCGGAGCAGAGCATCAGGCGGTCGCCCCGCTGGACGTCGACCGTGTGCCATTCGGACCGCGCCCGGAGCTCGGTGCCCACCGCGCGCGTGAGAATGTGCGTCAGCGGATTGCTGCGGGCCTGGAGCGAACGCGCCTGGTCCATGCCGTTGGCGGACATCGCGCGCCCCAGTTCGTTGCCCACGGTGTGGTCGCGGGTCAGCAGGTCGAGCCGCCCGTTCCGGAAACGGTAGAGCCGGCTGTCGCCGACATGGAAGACGCGCGCGCGGAAACCCTGCCCGGGTTCGAGGAGGAACGCGAGGGCGGTCGTGCCCATCGACTTGTACGCGTTCTGCCGGGCGAACGCGCGGATGCGGGCGTTCGCCTGCTGCAGCGCCGCCTCGACCTCGGCCTCCCGCGTCTCGAGGGGTTGGTCGCGCGTGGCCGCCACCGCGGCCTGGAGGGCCTCGCAGCACCACTGGCTCGCCAGCGCGCCACCGTCCCCGCCGCCCATGCCGTCCGCCACGCAGAGGAAGCCATCCTGGGGGAGGCTCGCGAAGGAGTCCTGGTTGTCCTCGCGCACGAGCCCCCTGTCCGACGTCGCCGCGGCGGACAGCCCCAGCGGACGCAGCCCCCGGCCCCGCAACCGGTCTAGAAAGTCCCGCAGGAACTCGGCAGGCCTGTTCAGAACATTCATACGGCCACCGACTCCACGGTTCCCTCTCCCAGTCGCGTAACGAGGCGGGCGCCGGAGGCGACCTCCGCCGCGGCCCGCACCACGCGGCCTTCCGCGTCCGTTGTGATCGAATAGCCCCGTCCCAGCACGGCGTACGGGTTCAGGAGGCACAAACGCGCCTCGAGCTCGCGCAACCGCGCCGTCGAACGGTCCACGGCCGCGCGCATCGGCGGGTCGAGCATGAGCGTCGCGCGCTGGAGTCGGCGCTCGAGCCGCGCGACGGGATCCTTGAGCGCGGGCGCCAGGCGCGCGGCGAGTTCGGCGAGGCGGCGGTCCGCGGCGGCGAGGCGCCCCTGCGGCGCGGTCGCAAGGCGGTGCGACAGGTCGACCAGCCTGCGCTCGCGGCGCGACAGGACCGCCTCCGGCGCGACCGCGAGGCGGTGCGACAGGAAGTCCAGCTGCTGCACGTCGGTCTCGACGCGCTGCAGGGGCGCGCGCCGGAGGCGGGCGGCGAGGTCGAGCAGCTGCGTCCGGAGCTCGGACAGCACGGGGACCGCGCGTTCGGCCGCGATCGAGGGAGTCCCGGCCCGGAGATCGGCGACATAGTCGCAGAGCGTCACATCGCTCTCGTGCCCGACGGCGGAGATCACGGGGATGCGCGATGCGGCGACCGCGCGCACGACGGGCTCCTCGTTGAACGCCCAGAGGTCCTCGACGGAACCGCCGCCCCGCCCGACAATGAGGAGGTCCGGCGTCCAGCCCGCGTCGTGGTGGACCAGATCGCCATTGAAGAAGCGGATGCCCGCGACGATTTCCTGCACCGCGCCCTCGCCCTGGACCTTCACCGGATAGAGACGGACTTCGAGGTTCGGGCAGCGGCGGAACAGCACGTCGCACATGTCGTGGATGACCGCGCCCGCCGGCGACGTGACGATGCCGATGCGGTGCGGCAGGAACGGCAGCCGGCGGCGAAGTTCCGGATGGTCAAGCTTGTTCAGGCCTTCGGTCTCGACCGCCGTCTTCAGCGCGTTGAACTGCGCCATGCGGTCGCCCAGACCCGCGACGCGGATGCGCCGCACCTTGAAGGAGTACTGGCCACGCCCCATGTTCAGGTCGAGTTCGCCCTCGACCTGGACCTTCAGCCCGTTGACGCGCTCCTCGCCTGTGGCGAGGACGTCCAGGAATTCGCGCGCGCAGCCCCGCAGGTTGAACGCGAACAGCACGCAGCTGATCTGCGCGTCCTTGTCCTTCAGCGTGAAGTAGCGGTGCCCGGACGCGTAGACCTTGTTCCCGGTGATCTCGCCCTCGATCCAGGCGCCGGCGAGCTTCTCGTTGTTCGCGAGAAGATTCTTCCTGATCGACAGCGTAAGCTGCGAGACGCTGAAGACGCGATCCGCCATACCCCCCCTTCAACCCCTCACGTCGTGTAGTCGGCGTTGATGTGGACGTAGTCGAGCGAGAAGTCGCACGTGTAGATCGAGGACGCGTACGCGCCGAGGTGGAGGTCCACCGTCACGACGAGTTCGGGACCCTGCATCTCCTTCTCGAGCTTCGCGAGCTGGGCCGCATCGGCGACCTGGCCCTTCCGGTACGCCCAGGTCTTGCCGTAGAACACCTCGGCCTCCATGTCGACGACCTTCGCGCCGGAGTAGCCGGCCGCCGCAAGCACGCGGCCCCAGTTGGGGTCCTTGCCGAACCACGAGGTCTTCGCAAGCGGGCTCTTGGCGATCGCGCGCGCGGCGCGGTCCGCGTCTTTCTGCGTCTTCGCGCCCTTCACGCGCACCTCGACGAACTTCGTCGCGCCCTCCCCGTCCGCGGCCATCTGCTTCGCAAGCGCCACGCCCACGGCGGTCAGCGCCTCGACGAACGCGTCGAAGTCGGGACCGGCCTTGTCGATCGGCGCGTTCCCGGCCGCGCCGGAGGCGAGCAGGAAGACGCTGTCGTTCGTGGATTCGTCGCCGTCCACCACCACGTGGTTGAAGCTGACCGCGATCGCGAGCTTCAGCGCGCGCCGCAGCATCGCGGGCGTCACCGCCGCGTCCGTCGTGATGAAGCCGAGCATCGTCGCCATGTTCGGCTCGATCATGCCCGAGCCCTTGCACATGCCGCCGACCGTCACGGTCCGGCCGCCGATCTTCACCTGGACGGCGGCCTGCTTCGGCTTCGTGTCCGTCGTCATGACGGCCTTCACGGCGTCCATCCCGGCCGCCTCGGAGCGTGCGAGCTTCGCCGCGGCGTCCTTCATGCCCGCGAGCAGTCGGTCCATCGGGAGGCGCCGGCCGATTACGCCCGTGGACGCCACGAGCACGTGCTTCGGGTTGATTCCGAGTTCGCCGGCCGTCGCGAGCGCCGACAGCTCGGCGTCCCTGTAGCCGGCCTCGCCCGTGCAGGCGTTGGCGCAGCCGCTGTTCGCGAGGATGGCCTGCACGCGGCCGCCCTTCACGACCTGGCGATCGTACAGCACGGGCGCCGCCGCGACGGCGTTCGTCGTGAACACGGCGGCCGCCGCGCAGGGCGCGTCCGCCACCACGAGCGCCACGTCGTTGCGGCCCTCGTACTTGATGCGCGCGGGCACGCCCGCGGCGCGGAAACCCTTCGCGGCGCAGACGCCGCCGGCTACTTTGCGAATGCTCATGTTGGAATTATAGCATAATGATTATGAAAATTGGGGCGGGAGGACGGAAACGCCAACCCCGCCACGTCAGCGCGCAGCCGATGTCCGGTCGTCCCCGGGCGACGTCTGCCCGCCGAAGCGGACGCGCGTCTCCATCTGCAGCAGGTCCGCCAGTCGCTGGGAGGCGCGGGCGCGCGCCTTCTCGAGCTCGTCCTGCCGCAGGCGCGCGAGCTGGCCCTCGCGCTCGGCCTTCTGCAGGTCCGCGGACAAACGCTCCTCCTGCCCGCGCAGGTCGCCAATGGCCTTCGCGGCCTCCTCCTGCTCGGTCTGAGCGCGGCGGAGCGTCGAGACGAGGGATTCGAGGTAGGCGGCGCGGGCGGATTCCGCGAGCTTGCGCTGCCGCACGACTTCGGGATGACGCTCCGTGAAGCGGGCCGTCAGCGCGTCGAGCTGGGCGGCGGCCGCGGACAGCGCGGCGTAGGCGCGGGCGGCCTCGCAGTCGGACGGGATGGCGGCCGACACGGACTCGAAGGGGACCGCGCGCATGCGCAGCTGCGTCACCGCGTCCGCGAGGCGCCGCCGCGCGGCGACCCTGGCCTCCAGGTCGCTCCGCTCCGACTGGATGCGGCGCAACTCCTTCCGCAGCTCCTCGGCCCGCACCTCGAGCAGCGCCCCGCCGCCCTTGGACAGGAAGTCCTGCAGGTCCTTGAGGGCCTTCGCCGCGGCCGCGCGCTGCTGGCGGATCTCCTCCTCGATCGCCGCGAGGCGCGGCGGCGGCGCGGCCTCGGCCGCCAGCTTCCCGGCCAGCTTCGCCTCGTTCTCAGCCAGCTCGGCCAGCTCGGCCTGCCGCGCGGCCTCCCGACGCGTCTCCCGGTCGTCCGCACGCAGGAACTGCGAAATCCAACCGGAGTCGAAGGCCCAGAACACGGCTGCGCCGGCGGCCAGCAGCGCCAGCGGCACCATCAGCGCGCGCACGACCGGGGGGAGGCGACGGCGCGGGGCGGACTTCGCCGGCCGGCCGGCCGGCTTGCCGCCGCCATGCCCGTGGGCGCGGCCGCCTGCGGCCATGTGGCCGGAAGCCCCGTGCTCGCCGTTCTCCATGCGCTGCGCGGCGCGCGGATCGACGAGCGCGAGGAGGAACACGCCACAGGATGGGAAACGGCGGTGCGGATTCTTCGCCAGCGCCCGCAGCAGCACCTCGCGGCGCGGACAGTCGTCGGGCAGTCTGGGAGGCCGGTTGCAGACCGCGGTACGCACCACCTCGACGTCCTCCGTGGCGAACACGTCCGCGAAGGGATGCTCGCCGGTCACCAGCTCGACGAAGAGCGTCGCGAGGGCGTACTGGTCGGAATAGGTGTCCTGATGCCGCCCGAGCCAGCGTTCCGGCGCCTGGTAGCGCCGGACGCCGAAAACGCCCTCCGTCGCGGACTGGGCCGCCGCCCCGTCGAGCCGGACCAGGAGCATGCCCCCGTCCTCGGCCTGGACGTGGATCGCCGACGCCGCGATGTCGCTGTGGTCGGCCCGGTCGACATGCGCGCGGTGGAAAAGGTCCCCGAGCGCGCGGACGACGTCCAGGGCCAGCTCGAACGGGACACGCGACTGCGGGAACTTCCTCTGCCACTGCGCCAGCGTCATGATCGCCCCCCAGTGCCTAGCGCTCGGCCATCGGCAGGTAGTCGCGGCTCTTGAAGATCGGCTTGTAGGCGGGGCGGATGATGGGGCCGCTGTTGTACAGCTCCTCCATCCGGTGCGCGCACCAGCCGACGACGCGGCCCACCGCGAAGAGCGGCGTGTAGAGATCCTGCGGGATGTTCAGCATGTCGTAGACGAAGCCCGAGTAGAGGTCGACGTTCGCGCAGACGTCCTTCGCGCCGGGGTGGACCTTGCGGATGATCTCCGGGCCGAGCGTCTCGATCGCGTCGTAGAGCGCGAACTCGTCCTGGCGACCGTTCGCCTCGGCGAGCGCACGGGCCTTCTCCTTGAGGAGGACGGCGCGCGGGTCGGACAGCGTATAGACCGCGTGGCCGAGGCCGTAGATGAGGCCCGTGCCGTCGCCGGCCTGCTTCTTCGAGATCTTCTCCAGGTAGTCCGCGACCTCGCCCTGGTCCGTCCACTTGCGGATGTTCTGCTTCATCTCCGCCATCTGGCGCATCGTGCGCAGGTTCGCGCCGCCGTGGCGGCTGCCCTTCAGGGAGAGCGTCGCCGCGGCGACCGTCGCGTACATGTCCGAGAACGCCGAGGTGACGACGTGCGTCACGAAGCTGGAGTTGTTGCCGCCACCGTGCTCCGCGTGGATGATGAGCGCAAGGTCGAGCGTCTCCGCCTCGAGCCTCGTGCACTTGCCGTCCTCGCGGATGAGCGCGAGCAGGTTCTCGGCCGTGCCCTTCTGCGGGTCCGGATAGCGGATCATGAGCGACTGCCCCAGGTGGTAGTGCGCCTTGGCCTGGTAGGCGTACGCGGCGATCGTGGGGAAGCCCGCGATGAGCTCGACGGCCTGGCGCAGGTTCGTCTCGATGTCGAGAAGGTCGGGCGTCGTGTCGTAGGTGTACGCCGTCAGCACCGCGCGGGCGATGGAGTTCATCAGGTCCTTGCCCGGCGAACGGATGATCGCGTTTTCCTTGAAGCCGTCCGGCAGCCGGCGGTGCTCCGCGAGCAACATCTGCCACTCCTCGAGCTGGGCCTTGTTCGGCAAGGCGCCAAAGAGCAGGAGGTAGGCGCACTCCTCGAAGCCGAAGCGCTGCTCCCTCTCGCAGTTGCGGACGAGCTGCTCGACGTCGATGCCGCGGTAGAAGAGCTGCCCCGGCACCGCGACCTTGTCGCCCTCGCTCACCATGTAGCCGTGGACGTGGCCGATCGTCGTCAGGCCCACCAGCACGCCCGTGCCGTCGCCGTTGCGCAGACCGCGCTTCACGTTGTACTTCTGGTACAGCGCGGGGTCGATCGCGTCCGCGCGCCGCACATCCTCGGCACGCGCCTTCAGCCAGGCTGGATCAATCATCTCTCTACACTCCTTCTCTTTGGGAAGCGGGTATTATAGCAAAAAAAGGCGGACCGCACGCATCCGGACGGATCCCCTGGAAAAAGAGAGGGCGGGGGTTCGCACCCCCGCCCTGCGTTCAACGTCGGACGTCCGACGTTCGACGGCCTCAGGCGATCGGGCCGAGCGGCGCGCAGAGCGTCGCCTTGGACTGGTCCTTCGCCTTGACGGCGTCGGGGAGGTTGCGCCAGGGCTTGCCCGGCAGCGCCCACTCGTTGTCGCCGCAGACCGGCATCGCGACGTCGCCGTCCTTCTCGAAGTCGGCGGGCGTCGGCGTGCAGGCGAAGTTGTACCAGGGGGACTTCTCGTTCTTGATGAGGTCGTTCAGCGCGACCATCTGCCCCGTGTAGGCGGAGATGCGGATCATCACGCCGCAGGCGGTGGACATCGCGCAGGCCTCGCCCTCGTTGAAGTACGGGCCGGCGCCGAGGATGGACTTGAGCAGGTCCACGTGCTCGACGACGTACGGGTTGAGGTCCAGGAAGTCGCCCTCGAGGTCGATCTTCTTGTTGTCCGCGCCGCGGACGGCATGGCCACCGGCAATCTGGAACTTCTTGTCCGTGATGAAGAACTCGCGCACGTCGTTCTTGCACGCGTTGACCTGGCGGCACATCGAGTGGATGTGGACGCCTTCGCCGTAGTCGAAGTCGCCGGAGAAGCAGTCGTACTGGTTGCCGGAGACGCGGCGCGTGCGGGCGCCGAACGCCACGACCGTCCTCGGGTAGCGGCCGAGGTACCAGTTCGCGATGTCGATGTTGTGGACGTGCTGCTCGCAGATGTGGTCGCCCGAGAGTTCGGTGAAGTTCAACCAGTTCTTGCAGAGGTAGGCGGCATTGCTCTCGCCCTTGACGCGGCCGTTGACCCACGGCACGTCGCCGTTCCAGTAGACCTCGCCGCCGAGGATCGTACCGAGCTTGCCCTCGTCGAGCGCCTTCTTCTGCAGCAGGTAGCCGCGCTGGTGGCGACGCTGCGTGCCGCACACGATCGTGAGCTTCTTCTGCTCGGCGAGCTTCGAGGCGGCGATCATCAGGCGGCAGCCCGGGCCGTCCACCGCGACGCCCTTCTCGGCGAACACGTGCTTGCCGGCCTGGACGGCGGCCATCGTGTGCTGGGGACGGAAGTTCAGCGGGGTCGTGAGGATCACGACATCGACGTCCGCGCGCTTCATGATCTCCTTGTAGCCGTTCGCGCCACCGTAGGCGTTCGCCTTGTCGACGCCGAACTTCTCGGCCGCCGCCTGCGCCTTCTGGAGGAAGAAGTCCGCGAACGCGACGGGCACGACCTTCACGTTCACGCCCTGCTTGCGGCACTCGGCCGCGGCCTGGATCATGTTGCCCAGCGCGCCCATGCGGTAGAAGTCCTGCTCGTTGACGGGCTTGTAGCCGCCGCCGACACCGCGGCCGCCGCAGCCGATCACCGCCGCGCGGACGACCTTTTCCGCGCCCTGCGCCATCGCCGGCAGGGTCGCCATCGCCGCCGCGAATCCACTCGTCTTGATGAAGTCCTTACGCGTCATCTCTTGTTTCCTTTCGGTTAAAGGGTGTCAGCCAACCAAACCGTCCGCCCTTCCACCTTCGACGTTTCAATGTCCTGACGTTCCCCGCCCCTACGCGAGCTCCCACTGCTCGCGGATGAGCGCGCACATGCGCTTCAGGATCTCCTGCTTCTGCACGTTGTCCGGGTAGACGTCCTTGCCGGCGGCGTTCTTGCCGACGGGCAGGTGGCCCGCCTCCAGCGAGACCGCGCCGCGGTACCCGAGGAACTTGAGGCCCTTGAAGCCGTCCACGTAGTTGTCGAGCGCGCCGTCCGAACCCGGGATCTTCCGGCGGCCAAGGGACGCGATGTGCACGTGCGAGAGCAGCTTGCCTGCGGAGACGAACGCCGCGAACTGGCTCGGCTCCTCCTTGGACATGTGCCAGAAGTCGCCCATGACCGTGCAGCCGGCGCCGATCTCCTGCGCCATCTTCGCGCCGTCCGCGACCTGGCGCAGGAACGGCGTCTCGGCGCGCTGGAGCGGCTCGAGCACGATCGTCGTGCCGCACTTCGCGGCCTTCTCGGCGAGACGCTTGCCGGTGTTCGTCACGAAGTCCTCGCGCAGCTCCTTCAGTCCGACCTCGGGCTTGCCGCGGGCCGGGCAGATGATCAGGCCGACGGACTTGATCGCGCCGAGAACCTCCAGAACCGGGAAGAAGGACTCGACTTCCCGGTCGTTCGCCGCCTTGTCCGCGCGGTCGAAGCGGGACGGTCCGCACGCCGTCGCCAGGAAGAGCTTGCGCCCCTTCAGCGCCGCGGCGAGCTGCTCGCCGCGCTCGAGCACCCACTTGCCGGACGGAATCTCGACGGCCTGGTAGTTGTTGGCCTCGAGGTAGTCCAGCTTCGCGTTGATGTCGTCCTGCACGGGGATGCCGCCCCACTGGAGGCAGAGGTTGAGCTGGGCGGGCTGCGCCGGCGGCGTCAGCTTCGGCAGCGTGCCGCAGCCGCACGTGTCGCCACACGCGGCGAACAGCGCCGGGGCGATCCCCGCGGCGGCGCCGGCCGCCAGAAATTCACGACGGTTCATAGTGTCTCCCTTGGAGGTGTAAACTTTAGTCTCAATTCTAGCAGAAATCGCCCCCCGACGCAAGCCGATAGCAACGGCCGGAAGACGGACGGGAGACGCGGCGGGACGCGCCCTTCAGCGCTTCGGAGCCGGAGGCTTCTTCCCGACGCGCGCAAGCGCGCTCTTGAGATCCGCCCAGATCTGCAGCTTGGCCTTGCGCAGGCCCTCCGCGTCGTTGCCGAAGTAGGAGAGGATGCGCGCGGGGGAGTAGGTGACGACCGTGTGCACGCCGGCGACCTCGGTCCAGAGGCCGAGCGCCGCGCGCTGCCCGGGCGCGAAGACGCGGAACGCGTCGCTGCCCAGCACGACGTAGACGCGGGCGGCCGGCGGGGCCTTCACCGCGGTCCCGGCCGCGACGACCGTCACGGCGGACATCGCGTAGCCCATCGCCGCCACCATCTTCTCCAGCAGATCCGCGGCCGCGCCCGCGGGCATCTCGAGCGGGATGAACGCGAAGTCGACCCGCGCGCCGGGCCTTGCCGGCGCGGCGGGGGGCGCGGGAACGACGGGTTTCGCAGGCGCGGCCACCCCCGCACGATTGGGTTGCGCGCCGGCCTCCGGCGCGCGGGGGGCGGGCGGCGGCGCGGGCCGCATCGGCACGAGAAGCGCACGGTCACATTCGACCGTGCGCGTCCCGAGCTCCCGTTCGAGCTCCAGCGCCTCCTCGAAGGCGCCGAGAATCTCGTCGAAGTCCGTCAAGCCTTCTGTCCGTAGCCGTACGGATTCTGCGACTGCCAGCGCCAGAGGTCCTCGCACATCTTCTCGATGCCGCGTTCGGCCTTCCAGTTCAGTTCCTTCGCCGCGAGGGCGGGGTCGGCCCAGCACTCGGCGATGTCGCCCGGACGGCGCGGCTTGATGACGTACGGAACCTTCTTCCCGCTCGCCGCCTCGAACGCCTTGACGATCTGGAGCACGGAGTAGCCGTTGCCCGTGCCGAGGTTGTAGACCTGGAAGCCCGGCTTCGACGCGAGCTTCTCGATCGCGCGCAGATGGCCGATGGCGAGGTCCACGACATGGATGTAGTCGCGGATGCCCGTGCCGTCCGGCGTCGGGTAGTCGTTGCCGAACACGCTGAGCTCCTTCAGGCGGCCCACCGCGACCTGCGCCACGTAGGGCAGCAGGTTGTTCGGAATGCCCGCGGGATCCTCGCCGATCATGCCGCTCTCGTGGGCGCCGATCGGGTTGAAGTAGCGGAGGATGATGGTGTTCCAGGACGGATCGGCCTTCTGCACGTCGCGGAAGACCTGCTCCATCATGAGCTTCGTCCAGCCGTA
>JAEDMN010000065.1 GCA_016302985.1 Kiritimatiellia bacterium
GCTCTTGAAATACCCGGTGATCACGCAGCCGGAGAATTTGGTAGAATGTCGTCCATGGCACTCGTTGAGAAGCTGAAGACGTATCTGAAGCGGCCGTCGTCGGTCGCGTTTCTCGTGTTCGCCGCGGTGTACGCCGTCGCGCTGGGGGGGATCTTCTGGGGCGCCTGGGCGCTGGACAAGGTCCCGGTCGCGCCGGACTGCCAGACGACCTTCGCGGTGGACGACGCGGCCGTCTGGTTCCGCGGCGTGCTCGCGGGCGGGCCGTTCATCCCCTCCGACCTCATGCACGTCGTCGGGGGCATGTACGTCTGGGTCGAGCTGCAGTTCGCGCTCGCGGCCTTCCTGGCCGCGCTGGGCGTCGCCTTCTACCTGCGCGGCCGGCGCTGCTCGCCCCTCGCGTGCTACGGCGCCGGCGCGGCGTACGGCCTGATGGGCTACTGCTTCACGCTGTTCTCGGCCGGCCATCTCGGCTGGTTCCTCTGGCTCATGTACGGGCCCTTCGCGTTCGGCCTCGTCGACCGCGCCGTGCGGAAGGGGAAGTGGCGGAACTGGGCGCTGCTGGGCGCGGTGCTGGCCTGGTCGAGCGTCCGCCAGCCGGACCTCTGGCTGCTCTTCACCCTGCTCACCTTCTTCTATGGCGTCTGGTGCCTCGTGCGCGAGCGGAGGACCCTCCGCTGGGGACGGACCTTCGCGGGCGTGGGCGTCTGCGTCCTGGCCACGCTGCTCGTGGGCATGCCGCAGTACGGGCACGCGATCTTCCACGAGCTCGGCAACCGCGAGAAGCAGATCGCCGAGTCGACCGGCGGGGACGCGTCCGCCGCCGCCGCGAAGTCGGACGACCCCGCGGCCCGGGCGAAGGCCCGCGAGGAGCGCTGGCGCTTCTGCACGAGCTGGTCCCTGCCGCCGGAGGACACGCTCGAGTTCCTCGTCGCCGAGGTCCACGGCGGATCGAACGACCCGCGCGTCTTCCAGCAGCCCGGCAACAGGCCCTACCAGGGCCGCCTCGGCCAGCAGGGCGTGGTGCCGCCCGGGCCGGGCGGACGCCATCCCGTCACCGGCCAGATGCTGAAGGCGGGCGACGTCTACTGGATGCCCTACCGCCAGCATTCGCTCTACTTCGGCGTCCTCACGCTGGGCTTCGCGTGCGCGGGCGTCGTCGGCTGGGCGCTGCTGCGCCGCCGCCGCGCCGCGGACGCGGCCGGGGCGGACTGGTCGGACGTGCCGTTCTGGATCGGCGCCGCGGTTCTCGTCTACCTCTGCGCGCTCGGCGGCTTCACGCCGTTCTACCGCCTCGTCTTCGCCCTCCCGTTCGGCGACCAGATCCGCTGCCCCGTCAAGTTCGTGCACCTGCTGGAACTCTGCGCGGCGGTGCTGGCCGGCTTCGGCGCGGAGTTCCTCCGGGCCCGCTTCGGCGCCGGCCGCGCGTGGGTCGCGCCGGTGCTCGCCGCGGCGCTGGCCCTCAACGTGCTCGACCTCGCGCGCGTCGACGCGAAGTACCTCGCGGTGCAGGACGTCGCGTTCCAGCGCGCCGCGAACGAGGCGGCGGAGGACGTCGCGAAGCTGGGCGGCGGGAAGGTCTTCGTGGCGATGGCGCCCCAGGAGGGCGGCCGCCTCGTCGGCGAGTCGTTCGGGCTCCACGGGGTGGAGACGGCCGCGTCCCCCGACGAGCCGGGCGTCCGCTTCGTGGCCGCGGGCGGGAGCGCGCTGCGCGACGACGCGCGGCTCAACGCCCAGCTGAAGTCCGGCGCGCTCCGGTCCGCCGGCATGTACACGCTCTCGCAGCAGAAGGGGATCCGGCGCGCGGCGCAGGCGAGCGCGATGCTCGCGCTGCTGCAGGTGGCGGCCGTCCCGGCCCCGGCGCCGAAGGAGGCGCCGGCCCCGGACCGCGCGAAACAGCTGCTCGGACTGCTGTCGGTGCTGGCGACGCTGGGCGTCGCCGGCTGGGGGCTGGCGGCCCTGCGCCGCCGGCGGGGCTGAACGTCTTCGGACCAAGGAGGCTGGAACATGCGGAAGAACCTGTGGATGGCCGTGGCGGCGCTGGGCGCGTTGTCGGCGGCGGGCGGACTGACGGTCGAGATCGAGACGCTGGACGGGAAGAAGGAGGTGCGCGCCGCGGAGGTCGGCTTCCGGGACGGACGCGGCGAACTCCGCATCCCGAAGGACGGCCTGCCGCGCAACCTGAAGCGCGTGACCATCACGTCCGACGACGCCTCCGTCCCCGCGGGGACGGACGGCTACTGGGTCAACTCCGACGGCGAGCTCGGGACCTTCCGCGCGCGGGAGAAGGACGGCGTGCGCCGCAGCGCGCGCCCGCACATGCCGTTCTTCGGCGTGAAGACCCCGTCCGCCACGTGGGTCGGCATCGTCACGGGCATGCCCTGCCACTACTCCTTCTCGGTCGAACTGAAGAAGGGCGTCTACTCGTTCGCCCTCGCGTTCGACCGCGAGATGGCCGAGCCCTACGAGGACCTCGCGGTGCAGTTCCGGCTCCTGGAAGGGGCCGACGCCGACTACGCGGGCATGGCGCGCGCCTACCGCGCGCACCAGCTCGCGCGCAGGGCCGTCGTCCCCCTGAAGGAGCGCGCGAAGGCGTGTCCCGAGCTCGCGTACGCCGCGCAGTGGCCCGAGGTGCGCGTGCGCCACGCCTGGAAGCCGGTCCCGAGCCCGGTGCCCGACCAGACGGTGAAGGACGAGCCGCCGGTGAAGCCCGTCGTCACGTTCGACCGCTTCGCGCGGATCGCGGACGAGTTCAGGCGCCAGGGGATCGGCGGCGCGGAGTTCTGCCTCGTCGGCTGGAACGTCGGCGGGCACGACGGCCGCTGGCCGCAGATCTTCCCCGTCGAGCCGTCCCTCGGCGGCGAGGCGAAGCTGAAGGCCGCGATCGCGCACGCGCAGGAACTGGGCTACCAGGTCGTGGCGCACTGCAACCACCGCGACGCCTACCTCATCGCGGATGCCTGGGACGCCGAGTACATCCGCGAGAAGAACGCGGACGGCACCCTCCGCCGCGGAAAGACGACCTGGGGCGGCGGCCGCATGTACACCATCTGCCCGAAGCGCGCGTACGAGCGCTTCGCGCTGCAGCAGATGCCGATGGTGCGCGCGCTGGGCTTCCGCGGCCTCCACTACCTGGACGTCTACAGCTGCGTCGGCGCCGAGGGCTGCCCCGACCCGCGCCACCCGCTCACCCTGCGCGACGGCGCGCGGTACGTCGGGCACATCCTGCAGCTCGGCCGCGACACGTTCGGCGGCATCCAGAGCGAGGGCTCCTACGACCAGAACGCGGGCCAGCTCGACTACGTGCTCTACGTCTCCTTCGCGCGTCCGTTCGAGGCGGACACCTACAAGGGGCTCGTCGACCGGCTGGTCCCGATGTTCCAGCTCGTGTACAACGGCATCATCATGTCCAACCCCTACACGACCACCGTCAACGCGCAGATCAAGGGGCGCGCGAGCGAGCTGAAGGCCGTCGAGTTCGGCGGCCGCCCGAGCTTCTACTTCTACGCGAACTTCCTGACGCCCGGCAAGGGGAAGAACTGGATGGGCGACATCGACCTCACCTGCGGGACGGACGAGAAGCTCGCCGAATCCGTCGGGCACATCCGCCGCGCCGTCGACGACTACGCGAAGCTGCGCGACCTGCAGTTCGCGTTCATGGACGGACACGACGAGCTCGCGCCCGGCGTCTTCCGCACGCGCTATTCCGACGGTTCGCGCGTCTACGTGAACTACAACGCGCAGGCGGCGGAGGCCGACGGCGTCTCCATCCCCGCGCAGGACTGGGTCCGGAAGTAGTCGCGCCATGGCTGAAGCCCCCAAGACCTCGATCACGCTCCTCAAGGCGATCGCGAACAACGCGGAAAGCGTGCGCTGGGCCGAGTTCTGCCGCGTCTACGACGCGCCCATGCGCGCCTTCCTCGCGGCGCGCTATCCGGACGTCGAGCCGGACGACGCGATCCAGGACACGCTGATCACGCTGCTGCGCGTCCTCCCCGGGTACACCTACCTGCCGGACGAGCGCGGCCATTTCCGCAACTACCTGCTCGGCATCCTCAAGTACCGCGCGCTGGACATCCTGCGGCGGCGCAAACGGGACGCGCGGCTCTACGAGGGGCTCCGCGACGAAGACGTCGGGAACCTCGCCGCGCCGGAGCCGGAGGTGGACGAGGAGGAGGCCGCCTGGAAGCAGTCGGCCTACGAATCCGCGCTGGCCCAGCTCATGGCGGACGGGCGGATTTCCGAGACCACGCGGCAGATCTTCCGCCACGTCGCGCTCCGCCACGAGCCGCCCGAGGCCGTCGCGGCCGCCTTCGGCACCACGCGCAACAACGTGGACCAGATCAAGAACCGGATGGTGGCGAAGCTGCACGACCTCGTCGTCGCGCTCGTGCAGGCGCGCGACGGGGGCCGCCCCTAGAGCGCCTTCAGCAGCGTGTACGCGCGCCGGTTGCCCTGGGCGGCCGCGCGTTCCAGCCACTGCCGCGCCAGTTCGCGGTCGAGCGGCACGCCGTTCCCCGTGAGGTGGCATTCGCCCAGGAGCGCCTGGGCGGGGGCGTGTCCCGCGGACGCCGCCTGGCGGATCCAGTAGACGCCCTCCTCGGGATCGCGTCCGACGCCGCGCCCGACCAGGTAGCAGTAGCCGAGGTTCGACATGCCGCCGGGATGGCCCTTGAACGCCGCGGCCCGGAACCAGCGCGTCGCCTGCTGCGGATTGGGCTTGCAGCCGTGCCCGTCCGAATAGCAGAGCCCGAGCGAGTCCATCGCCCCGGCCACGCCCCCGTTGGCCGCGAGCACGTACAGCTCGAAGGCGCGCGCGCGGTCCCGTTCCGCGCCCTGGCCGTGGAAGTACATCTCGGCGAGGCGGCAGAGGGCTTCCGCGTTCCCGCCTTCCGCCAGGTCCGTCAGGCGGGAGAGGTAGGCGTCGTCGGCCTCGCCGGGCTCCCGTTCGAGCCGGACCTCCGCGGGCTTCGCGGGGGCGGGCTTCGCGGGGGCGGGCGCCGGTTGGGGCGGAACGGGCGGCGGCGCCTTCCCGCCGCCCGGGGAGAGCAGCAGCAGCGCCAGGCAGGCGAGGCCGCAGACCGCGCCCGCGACGGCGAGGTGGTAGGGCAGGTTGCGGTGGCGGACCGCCGCGGCGAAGGCCTCGGCCGAGGCGTGGCGCTCCCCGGGGTCGGAGTGCGTGGCCTGGCGGATGATCACCCGCCAGAAGTGCGGGGGACGGCCGCGGAAGCAGGCGCGGGCGATCTTGCCGAGCGAGAAGATGTCCCCCGCGACGGAGCTCTCGCCCCGGAGCAGCTGTTCGGGCGGGGCGTAGTCGAGCGTGCCGACGCCCACGGGCCGGCCGCCGTCCAGCGAGATGTCGCGCGGGCGCGGAATGGACGGACGCGCGGCGACCGGCTTGACCAGGCCGAGGTCGATGAGCACCGGCGTCCCGTCGCGGCGGAGCATGATGTTGGTCGGCTTCAGGTCGCGGTGCACGTAGCCGGCACGGTGGAGCTGCCCGACGGCCTCCGCGACGCGGAGGACGAAGGGGGCGATCTTCAGGCGGGGGAGCGGCAGCTCGACCGCGAGCAGGAACTCCATCACGTAGAACGGACGGCCCCGGAAGACCCCCTGCGCGTAGAAGCCGGGCAGCCAGCGGGAACTCCCCGAGAGGGACTTCAGCGTGCGGACCTCCTCGTCGAAGCGCGGGCGCGCGTTCGGCGCGTCGTTCGCGAGCAGCTTCAGCGCGGCCTCGCCGCCGTTGCTCACGTGCGTGACGCGGTAGACCTCGCCGGAGAGCCCGCTGCCGAGATAGACCTCGACGCGCCAGCCGTCGACCGTCTCGCCGACGGCGAGGCGGCCCTGCGGGGTCTCCTCCGCGGGACGTCTGTCCAGCCAGCTCAGGGTTTCGTCGAGATCCAGGTCCATGCGAGCATTCTAGCAAATTTCATCTCCGCCCGTAAGATGCCCTCCCCCTGCGCGTGTAGGGGGTGTCGGTCCCGGTGAGGGCCGGCGTCAATCGATTCGGAGGAGTGGAACATGGATGCGAAATGGGGACGGGCCGTCCTGTGGTGCCTGGTGGGCGCGCTGGCGGCCGGAACGGGCGCGGGCCTGGGAACTTCGGCCTGGCTGTACGGGCGGCTGGCGGATGCGGAGCGGCGGCTGGACGTCAACGGGCTGAAGGCGAACGACGTGATCAGGCCCGGTCAGGAACTGAAGATCCCGGCCGAGGCCCCCGCGAAGGCCCCGCCGGCCGTCCGCCGGCCGACGGGGGGCGGCGACGACGGGCTGAAGCCGGCCGGTCCGGCCCTGCCCCTGCACCTGCAGGTCGTCCGGCAGAAGTACGACGGCCAGCGCGAGATCGACCTGTCCTTCAACGAACCGCCGGACGTCTCGGTCCTGCGCGACCATCTGGCGGCCGGGCCGCTGCGGGAAGGAGGGCTGTCCATCCGGCCCTGCCCCTGGGACGCCAGGCAGGTCTTCGTCGCCGGCGATTTCGCCTACCGGACGAATCTGACCCTGCGCATCCGCGCGGGTCTGCCCTCGTCCCGGACGAACGGCGTGGAGAAGCTGGCGCGCGACTACGTGCGGACCTTCCAGCGCAAGGACCATCCGCCGACGGTGCAGTTCCTGGACGCCGGGCGCTACCTGCCGCCCGGCGGCGCGCGGACGCTGGCGCTGGACTGCGTGAACGTCTCGCGCGTCCGCTGCGCCGCCGCCGCGCTCCCGCCCGCGAACATCGTGCACCTCCTGGCGCGCGACGAGGGCGCGTATGACGAATACGTGTACGGGAGCATCGGCGCCGACACGGAGGCCACGGAGACGCTGGCCGACCGGCTCGTCGAATGGGACGTCGAGGTGGACGGCCGGCTCAACGAGCACGCGGTCGCCCCGCTGGCGCTGCGCAAGCTGCCCGACGCCGTCTCGAACGGCGTGTTCCTGGTCGTCGCGCGCTCGGCCGACAGGCCCCGCCAGGAACGCAGCTACTATCTGGACGAGGGCGAGGTCCACAACCCCAACCGCTACCGGCTCGTCTGCGTGACGGACATCGGCCTGACGTTCCGCCGCGACGGACGGAACCTCCACGTCTGGGCGACGTCGCTCATGAAGGGCGAGCCGATTCCGGACTGCATCCTCGAGGTCTACGGCGCCAACAACCGCCTGCTCGCGTCCGGCCGTTCGGACGCCCGCGGCCTCTGCACCCTCGCGTGCGCGGACAAGGCGGAGCCGTTCGCGGTGATCGCCCGCGCCGCGGACGGTTCGGACACGTCCTTCGCCTGCCTGAGCGGGAAGCACTCCCTCGACGAGCTCAACCTGCCGGGCGGGGCCCGCGAACCCTACCTGAAGCCGGACGACGTGACGGCCTTCGTCTGGACGGAGCGCGACATCTACCGCCACGGCGAGAAGATGTTCCTGCACGCGATCGTGCGGAACGGCCGCGACGCGGCGCCCGGGCCGTTCCCCGTCGAGCTCCGCCTCGTCGACCCCGAGGGCGGCGTCTATCTGAAGAAGACCGTGGTGACGGACGCGCAGGGCGCCGTCTGGTGCGACACGTTCGGCGTGCCCGCGGACCGTCCGAGCGGGCGCTGGCGCCTCGTGGCCGCGACGCCGGGTCCGAAGGGCCGCGTGCTCGGCTCCCGCGAGGTGAGCGTCGAGGCGTTCGCGCCGCCCCGGATCAGCGTGACGGTCGAGGGGCGCGGCGACCATGCGACGAACTTCGCCTTCACGGTCGGCGCGGAACACCTCTACGGCGGTCCGGCCCGCGGACTCCCCTGCGGCGGCGCCGTGGTCTTCACCGACGTCCCCTTCGCCCCCGCGGCCTGGAAGGGCTGGCGCTTCGGCAACGAGCAGCTGGGCCTGAAGCCGAACGGACGCCGCCTGTCGCGGTCGCGCCTCGACGAGAGGGGCGAGGCCCGCTTCGACGCGCCCCTGCTGGCCGAGACGGGACGTCCCAAGGCCGCCATCCGCGTCGCCGCCGAGGGCACGGCCTTCGAGGAGGGCGGGCGCCCGGCCCGCGCGCGCTGCACGCGGATCCTGCACTACTACCCGTTCTACGTGGGCGCGACCCTGGGCGCCAACGTGCGCGTTCCCGCCGCCGGCTTCGCGAAGACGCGCGTCGCCTGCGTGAAGCCGGACGGCGCGCGCCTCGCCGAGCCGCGGCGGCTGAAGGTCCTCTTCGAGCGGGTGGACAGCGTCTACAGCTGCCGGGAGGACGGCCAGGGCTGGACGACCTGGCACTGCGACCGCGTCCGCGTGCCGATGAAGACGCCCGTGGCGGAGATCGAGACGCGCGCGGATGGCGACGTGGAGCTGGAGATCCCGTTCCGCGCGGACGGCGACTACGCCCTCACGCTGACGGACGCGGCGTCGGGCGCCAGCTTCGGCGCGACCTTCTGGCTCGGCAGCCGCGGGGACGACGCGGTGCGCGCGCCGCTGGCGAATCCCGCGGAGGTCACGCTCGCGCCCGACAAGGCGCTCTACCGTCCCGGCGACGTGCCGCGCCTGCTCGTCAAGGCCCCGTTCGCGGGCTGGGCGCTGCTCACGGTCCTGCGCGACCGCGTGCTCTACAGGAAGGTCCTGAAGCTCGACGGCCCCACGCAGGAGCTTGCGCTCGAGCCCGTCGACGGAAGCTGGGCGCCCAACGTGGACGTCGCGCTGAGCGTCGTGCAGAGCGCGGCGAACGGCGGCCGCCACCAGACGGCCCGGGCGCACGGCCGCGTCGCGCTCGCCGTGCGGCGCCCCGAGAACGAGATCCCCGTGTCGGTCGCGGCGAATTACGCGCCCGCAGCGAATGGCGGCGGCACGCTGACGGTGGACGTGCTGGCGCGGAGCGCGTCCGCGACGGGCGCGGTCGCGGTGGTGACCGTCGTCGACGAGGGCATCCACCTGCTGACGGGCTGGAGGACGCCGGACCCCGTCGGCCGCTTCGCGCGCGGCCGCTGCGCCGACCTGCCCCTCTACGACCTCTTCGACAGCCTGCTGCCGGTCTGGGACGGCGATCCGCTCAAGACGCGCGGCGCGAAGACGGGCGGCGGCTTCGGCGAGGACATGCTCGGACGCGTCAGTCCGGTCCCGTCGCGCCGCTTCAAGCCGCTGGCCCGCTGGCAGGCCGCGCTCCCGCTGACGGCCGGCGCCGGGCGCACGACGTTCGCGCTGCCCGAGTTCGTCGGCGAAGTCCGCGTGACGGCGGTCGCCTGCTCCGCGAACGCCGTCGGCGCGGGCGACGTGCAGGCGAAGGTGACGCCGAAGCTGGTCGCGCAGCCGGACGCCCCGCGCTTCGCGGCCCCCGGGGACGAATTCGACGCGACGCTCATGCTCGCGAACCGCGGGGGCGCGGCGGGCGAGGTCCGCTGGTCCCTCGCCGCGACGGGGTCCGTCGCGTGCGCCGGAACGGTCCGGACCGAGACGCTCGCCCCGGACGCGTCGGTCGTCCGCACCGTGCGCGTGAAGGCGACGGAGGTGCCCGGACAGGGCGTGCTGACGTTCACGGCCGAGGGCTTCGGCGAGCGCCATGTCCAGACGGTCGAGCTGCCGGTGCGCCCCGCGGTCGCGGCGCGCGAGACCTCCGGCACCGTGATGCTGGCGCCCGGCGAGGCGCGCACGTTCGGGCTCGACGCGAAGGGTTCGATGCCCGGGGCCGCCGTCCGCACGTTCACGCCGGGCGGCAGCGCGCTGGCCGAGCTGAAGGGCGCGCTGGAGTACCTCGCGGACTACCCGCACGGCTGCCTCGAGCAGACCACGTCGCGCATCTTCCCGCTGATCGCCGCAGGCGGGTTCCTGAACCGCCTCGGAACGTCCGGCGCGACCAACCGCGCCGACGTGGTGAAGGCCGGCGTGCGCCGCGTCGCGTCGATGGTCCGCGCGCACGACTTCGTGATGTGGCCGGACTGCACCTACGCGCCGTGGGACCGGGAGGTCTCGCTCTGGGCCTGCCACTTCCTCGTCGCCGCGGAGGCGTCCGGCGTGGAACTCGCCCCGCGGGCGCGGGAGCAGGTGAAGGCGTTTCTCCTGAAGTGGAGCAGCGGCACGAACCTCGCCGAGGCGGCGTACGCCTGCCACACGCTTGCGCTGTCCGGCAGGGGCGACGCGTGCCTCGACCGGATGAACGTGCTGTACGGAAGCCGCGCGGAGCTGCGCCCGCTCGACCGCGCGCGCCTCGCGCGGGCCTTCGTGCGGCTGGGCGGTCGGGAGAAGGCCGCGCAGCTGCTCGCGGGGGCCGGCCAGCCCGAGTCGGTCAGGGAGGCGGCGTTCACGGTGCTGGCCCTGCTGGAGCAGGACCCGCAGGACGCCCGCCTGCCGGGCCTGGTCCGCTACCTCGAGACGAAGCGCGGCAGGGAGCGCTTCCACTGGGGCACGACCGGGGAGAACGCGCACGCGCTGCTCGCGCTCGCGGCCTACTACAGCCACCATCCCGTCGCGGAAGGGCGTCCCGAGGTCGTGCTGACGGACGCGTCCGGCGCCGCGAAGCCCCTCGCGGAGAAACGCCCCGAGACGGTGCGCGGCGCGGGCGACGTGACGCTGGCGAACCGCGGCGCGGGCGGGGCCTGGGTCTCCTGGCGCACGGTCGAGCTGCCCGCCGCCGGCACGGTGACGAACGAGAGCCACGTCCTGCGCATCGCGCGACGCTACCTGACGGTCGCGGGCGAGCCGGCGGACCTCGCCAGCCTGGTGCGGGGGGACGTGCTCGTCGTCGAACTCGCGCTCTCCTCGTCCGAGACGCGCACGTTCAACGACCTCGTGGTCCAGGACCTCTTCCCGGCCGCCTTCGAGCCGGAGCGGGGCGGTCTGGACCGGGGCCTCCATCCGTGGGTGTACCGGGACGGCAACGGCGCCGACTGGGTCATGCGCAGCGACGCCCGCGACGACCGGATGCTCGTCTTCTCGAAGCGGTTCGCGGTCAAGGCCGGCCAGTCCGTGCATTTCCGCTACCCGGTCCGCGTCGTCTCGGTCGGTTCGTTCACGCTCCCCGGCCCGACGGTCGAGGCGATGTATGCGCCCGAAATCCGCGCCTGCGCGGCCCCGGCGGCGCTGAAGGTCGCGCCGTGAGCCCGCGCGTGCGGAGAGCCGTCCGGGTGCTGGCGGCCGCGATCCTGCTCGCGGGCGGGGGCGCGGGCCTTGCCGGCGCCGCGGCGTGGCGCGCCGTCGACTGGTCGCCGGCGGGGAGCGAAACGTACCCGGGCGGCACGGTGCTGCGCGACGCCGGGGGCGAAGTGCTGCGCGTCTCGCTCGGGCCGGGGGACGTGGACTGCCGGCCCTACTACCGCGCGGATCCGGAGGACTGGATCGTCAAGGCGCTCGTCGCGTCCGAGGACGGGACCTTCTGGACGCACTGCGGGGTGCGTCCGCTCAGCGCCCTGCGCGCGGCGGTCCAGAACGTGACGGCGGGGCGGCGCGTCTCGGGCGCCTCCACGCTGACGATGCAGGCGGTGCGCCTGATCGAACCGCATCCGAAGTCGCTGAAATGGAAGGTCGTCGAGGCGGTGAAGGCGGTCAAGATGGAGCGCGCGCGGGACAAGCTGTGGATTCTCTCGCAATACCTGAACCGCGCGCCCTTCGGCTCGAACTTCGTCGGCGTCGAGGCGGCCGCGAACGGGTGGTTCGGGAAGGGGGCGAAGGCCCTGGGGCCGGGCGAGGCGGCGCTGCTGGCGGGCATGGTGCAGGCGCCGAGCCGGTACCGTCCCGACCGCTGGATGGACCGCGCGCTGAAACGGCGCGAGTACGTGCTGCGGCGGATGGTGCGGCTGGGCTCCCTCACGGAGGAGCAGGCGCGGGCCGCGGCCGCGGTCCGCCCCGTCATCTGCCGCGCGCCGCGCCCGTTCCGCACGCCCTTCTTCTGCGACTGGGCGGCGGCGCACCTGGCGCGCGCGGACGGCGACGGACGCACGGGCGGCGACTTCGAGACGACGCTCGACGCCGACGTGCAGAAGCTTGCGGAAGGCGCCGTGTCCGCGGCCGCGCAGGCCGGGGGGTGGGCCTCGGCCGCGGTGGTGATGCGCGTCGACACGGGCGCGGTCGTCGCGCTGGCGTGCAGCGGCAACTACTTCGACCAGGTGAACGGACAGGTCAACACGGCCGTCGCGCCCCGGCCCGCGGGCTCGACGCTCAAGCCGTTCCTGACGGCCCTGGCGCTGGACGGCGGGCAGGTCGCGCCCGAGGAGCGGCTCGCGGACCTGCCGCAGACGTTCAAGGGCTATGCGCCGGCGAATTTCGACGGGAAGCACCGCGGCCTCGTCACGGCGCGCGACGCGCTCGTCCTCTCGCTGAACATCCCGTTCGTCCAGCTGCTGCGCCGCGTCGGGGTGCGGCCGTTCGGGTCGTTGCTGCGCGGACTCGGCTTCGGGCACATGGACGCCCCCGACGAGGCGTTCGGCCTCGGCATGGCGATCGGGAACGTGCAGGCGACGCTGCTCGAACTCGTCGGCGCCTACGGCACGCTCGCCCGCGGCGGGCTGTACCGTCCGCCCTGCGCGCTGAAGCGCGAGGCGGAGGGCGTGGACTGCCGTCCCGGCGTGCGGATGTTCTCGCCCGGCGCGTCCTTCCTCGTCTCGGACATGCTGTCGGGCGAGGAGCGCGCGGGCGCGGCCTTCGGCCACGTGGCGGACGTGGCCGCCCCGCGGTTCGCCTGGAAGACGGGCACGAGCGCGGCCTACCGGGACGCGTGGACGGTCGCCTGGAATCCCGAATACGTGGTGGGCGTCTGGTGCGGGCACCTCTACGGCGGCTTCGGCGACCAGACGCTCGTCGGCGCGAAGGCGGCGGCGCCCGCCGCCTGGCGCATCGCGCGCGGACTCTATCCGCGCAACGACGGCCCCTGGTTCGTGGAACCGGGCGACGTCGGGCGCAGGATGGTCTGCACGCTCAGCGGACTTCCCGCGAACCCCGACTGCCCGAAAACCGAGGAGGGCCGCTCTGTGAAGGGACGCAGCTCGAACGCGCTCTGCCCCTGCCACGGGCGCGATGCGGACGGCAACCCCGTCGTCCGCAACGACGCCTTTCTCGCGGCCTTCTCCGGCATCCTGGGCAAGGCCGAGAAGCTGTCCATCTCGAAGCCCGAGAACGACGCGACGTTCTGCCTCGTGCCGGGCCTTCCGCAGCAGCGGGTCGCCTGCCAGGTGGTCGGGAACGTCCCGGACGGCCGCCTGTGGTGGTTCGTCGACGGCGCCCCCGCGGGCGAGACCACCGGCCTCGCCCCGTTCACCTGGACGCCCGAGGCCGGCACGCACGTCGTCTCCTGCTCGACGGCCGAAGGCGTCAGCTCGTCGGTCCGGATCCACGTGAAGGAGGAGACGCGCTAGGGGCGGGCTCTCGCGCAGGCCGTGGCCCCGTCCGCCAAATCGTGGCGCGCGGCTTGAACGCGGGGCGCCGCTATGTCATAATAGGCGCACCGCCATGAAGACGAACTACCACATGCACACGACGTGGTGCGATGGACGCAATACGCCGGAGGAGATGGTCCAGGCCGCGCTTGCGCGCGGCTTCGACGAAATCGGTTTCTCGTCCCACGCCCGCCTGCCGGACGTCGTCGAGGGGAACCTCACGCCGGATTCCGCCGTCGCCTACGCCGCGGAGATCCGCGCGCTCGCGGTGCAGTACGCGGACCGCATCCGCATCCGGCTTGGCGTCGAGGCGGACTACATCCCCGGCGACACCGCGCCCGAGAAGGCGCGCTACGCGCACCTCGCCCCCGACTACCTCATCGGCTCGATCCACTGGGTCGTCGCGCCCGACGGCGGCCACGTCCCCGTCGACCACGAGCCCGAGTTGCTGGCGGACGGCCTCCGCGACCACTTCGCCGGCGACGTGCAGGCCTACCTGCGCGCCTACTTCGCCCAGACGCGCGACATGGTCGCGAAATACGACTTCGACGTGGTGGGCCACCCCGACCTCGTGCGCAAGTTCAACGTGAAGCACCCCTACTTCGACGAGACGGCGGACGGGTACCGCGGCGAGCTCGAGGCGACCGCGGACGCCATCGCCGCCTCCGGCAAGATCGTCGAGGTCAACACCGGCGCCATTTCGCGCGGCTGGCTGACGGACGCCTATCCCTCGGCCGCCTTCCGCGACCTCCTCCGCGCCCGCGGCGTGAAGTTCATCCTCAGCTCCGACGCCCACTTCACGGACGGCATCGACTGCGCCTTCGACCG
>JAEDMN010000310.1 GCA_016302985.1 Kiritimatiellia bacterium
TCTCCGTGACGGTCCCGTCCGTGCGGAACCTGAACGGCACGAAGACCTCCGCTCCCGTCACGAAGAGCGTCCTGCTCAAGGCGGCGCAGGGCGCGGCCGCGAACGTGCCGGCCGAGGAGTTCGGCAAATACACGCTCGTCTACGACTGGAATCTGCCCGGCAACAACGACATCTACCCGCACTTCCCGACCGTGAACCGGGCCGCGGCGGTGAAGAAGGGCGGCTTCCGCCGCGTCGCGTACTTCATGGAGCTCGAGAAGACGGACGGCACGTACCAGTACGCGTGGGCGTCGATGGACGCGTTCACGGACGACGCGCGCAAGCTCGAGATCCCGTACCAGGGCTGCGACTGGCTCTTCCAGCAGAAGGTCGACAACCTGCTCGTCTACGGCAACGTCGCGGGCCTCCGCACGGGCACGGTCATCCCGCAGGGCGTCGTCGAGATCTGGGACCGCTCCTATTCGACGGGCGCGAAGCTCGGCGGACTCGGCTCGGACGGATCCGCGCCCTGGAAGACGAACAGGTACGACTGGGACGACGTGCCGGCGGCGGGGCAGAGCTACTGGGGCTCGCTGCAGGTGCACGACTACGTCGGCCAGACGACGGTCCTCTCCTACACGGGCTTCACGAAGAACGGCGAAGTCGCCGGACTCGGCATCGGCAACAATCTGAACTGGACGACGGGACAGTCCCCCGACTGGACGCAGACGAAGAACGCGGAGTGGTACACGACCCGCCGCCTGCAGGTCTACGTCGAGCTGACCGAGCCGCTCGCCACGACGGAGCTGCCGCCGGTGATCGCCGAGAAGGTCGGCGACAAGGCGGACGGCTACGAGCTCGTCTACGCGTTCGACATGACCGGCGCGAGGGACAGGCTCACGACCGTCCCGTACGCCGTCGACAACTCGGCCGGGTACGGGAAGTCCTTCGACCGCGTCGGCTACTTCTTCCGCCTCGTCGACAAGAACGGCGCCGAGCAGTGGGCCTGGACGAGCATGGACCCCTGGACGCAGAACCCCGACCTGATCGGCGTGCCGAACACGGCCGCGCGCTCGAAGAACTCCTTCAAGGTCAAGAACCTCGAGGTCGCGAGCAACGTCGCGGGCGTCCAGACGGGCATGTTCGTCGACGGCGGCATCGTCGAGTTCTGGAAGGAGGGCTACGGCCTGGCCGATTCGCTGGGCGTGGGGGCGGACAGCTCGGCCTATGACTTCTGCGACACGCGTTCGAGCGGCGACTACGGCACGATGCAGGTCAACAACTATGCGGCGAAGCAGACGGTGTGGGCCTTCAACCGCTGGCTGCAGGGCAACGCGCCCGGCGTGGGCATCGGCAACCGGGAGGGCGCGACGCACCTCGACTGGACGGAATACTCGAACGCCCACACCTTCCGGACGCGCGAGCTCTACGTCGTCGTCCGTCCGTCGCAGGGCGGCGTGAAGCCGGCGCCGCAGAAGATCCTCGACAACGTCGAGGAGGCGAAGGACTACAACCTGCTCTACGAGCTGAGCTTCCCGGCGAGCCCCGCCAACGGCGGCAGCCTGCGCGTGGCGGCGAACTACGCGGCCGCGCACCTCGTCGACAACGCGGCCGTCTTCGCGGGGCTTCCGGTCGGCCGCGTCGCGTACTACTGCGAGCTCGCGAAGAGCGACGGCACGACGCAGTGGTGCTGGACGAGCTTCGACGCGCCGATCCAGGATCTCGCGCGGCTCTCGATTCCGACGAACAGCAACGTCGCGGACGCGCGCATCCAGACGATGGTCGCGAACCTGACGGTGCGGTCCAACGTCCCGGGCGTCACGTCGCGCGACCGCGTCAAGACGGGCTGCATGGAGTTCTGGGGCGGCAGCTTCAGCGGCGGCACCGCGCTCGGCCTGCCCGGCGCGACCTCCGCGTACGACTTCGACGACAAGGAGACGGCCGGCGAGTGGGGCACGATGCAGGTGCACGACTGGGGCGCGAAGCAGTGCCTCTGGTCGATCAACGGCTTCACGCGCACCCAGGCGAACGCGCTCGAGTGCGGCATCGGCAACGCGACGGCCGGCAGCAACCCCGACTGGGTCTTCCAGTACAACGGCGGCAGCTTCGCCACCCGCAAACTCTACGTCTTCGTGCAGGCGGGCGAGGCGCCGACGCCCCAGCCGTATCCGGACCGCGTCATCGCGTCCCGCGACGGCCGGCAGCTGTGCGTCGAATACTCGGGCCGGCCGTTCGACGACGCCGCGGATCCGGCGAACTTCTCGGTCGCGGGCCACGCGGTCACGAACGCCGTCGTCAATCCGAAGGACGGCCGCGAGATCATCCTGTCGCTGGAGACGCCGCTGGCGAAGGGGACGGACTACACGCTCAACATGAAGGCCGGCGCGATCCGCGGCCTCCGCTACGTGTACTCGTTCAACGTCAACTTCCGCACGCAGGACGCGGCGATGCCCGCGTGCCTCAACCGGACGTCGATTCCCGAGCTGGGCAGCTACAAGGTCGTCTACGAGCTCAATCCGCCGAACAAGGGGTGCAACTACGGACGCAGGGGCGCGGACTACACGACGGACGAGACGCGCTTCGGCGACGTGGAGATCAAGGACCGCATCGCGTACCTGCTCTACCTGAAGGGCACGGACGGCGTCGAGCAGTGGATCTGGACCTCGATGGACGCCTTCACGGACGACGCGGACAAGATCGGCTGCCCGGGTGTGCAGCGCGACAACCGCTGGCAGTGCTACGTGAACAACCTCTTCGTCGCGGCGGGCCGCAGCGACGGGCAGGCGGTTCCCGTGCGCACGGGCGAGATCCCGCAGGGCAACATCGAGTTCTTCAAGGGCAACTACGGCGCGGGGACGGCGCTCGGCGTGCCGGGCGCGTCCGCGGGCGTGAACGACTTCGACGACACCGACAACAACAAGACGTCGGGCGGCGACTACACCTGCATGCAGGTGCATGACTACCTCGCGAAGACGACGCTCTGGGCGGTCAACTCGCTCGGCCGCACGGGGCAGCGCCCGGGCTTCGGCATCGGCAACAACGCCAGGAACTCCAGCACCGACTGGACGTTCATCGAGAACGCGAACGAGTTCGAGGTCCGCCGCCTGTACATCCTCGTCCGCGT
>JAEDMN010000311.1 GCA_016302985.1 Kiritimatiellia bacterium
TTCTACTACAAGCGCGTGAACGACCCGGCGACGTTCCCGCCGCCGGCGCGGGAATGGGACCGTGCGCTTCTGGAGCGGGACACGGTCATCACGCCGGCGGACCGCGTGCGCGACGAGAAGCTGCGCTACCTCGAGCTGGCGGAGAAGTACGGCGACCCGGCGGCGCTGCGCGCGTCCCTGGAGGTGTCCGGCGACTACCCGCTGCCGCGGGCGCGCCGGCCCGACGGCACGCCCGCCGTTCAGACGGCGCCGGAACCGGCCTGACGCCGGTGGCTGGATGGCTTGATCGACGGATGAAGGACTGACGAAAGGAGAATCGAAGATGAACATTGCGAAGATTGCATGCGTGGCGGCGGTGGCCGCGGTGGCCGGGGCGCTCCAGGCCGGGGATCCCGTGCGGGTCGGATACCTTGCGGAGCCGGCGCACGGCCTCCACTTCATCGCCCGCGAGAAGGGGTATTTCGCCGAGGAGGGCATCGACGCGTCCCTCTTCCAGTTCAGCACGACGGCAGAGGGCTGCGCCGCGGTGAAGGCGAAGAAGCTCGACGTCGGCACGTTCGGCACGGCGGCGCCGATGCTCTTCATCGCGAAGGGCGCGGACTTCACGATCTTCGGCGGCATGATGGTCGGCGGGCAGGCGATCATCGTCAAGCCCGAGAACCTCTCGCTCTTCAAGGACCTGTCGAAGTTCAAGGGACGCAAGGTCGGGCTCGGCAAGCTCTCGACGGGCGACGTCGTGTTCCGCGGCGCGCTGAAGAAGGCGGGGATCGATCCGTACAAGGACCTGAAGATCATCGAGTTCGGCGGGCAGAACGCCGTGGTCGAGGCGGTCCGCAAGGGCGCGGTGGACGCGGGCATCGTGTTCAGTCCGCACTTCTCCCTCGCGAAGGAGAAGTACGGCCTCGAGGTCTCGAACTACATCGCCGACTTCAAACCCGGCTACACCTGCTGCCGCCTGATCGCGAACACGCCCGACCTGAAGGCCAAGCGGGACGTCTACCGCCGCTACCTCATCGGCGAGATCCGCGCCTACAAGTTCTACCGCGAGCATCCCGAGGAGACGGTCAAGATCTTCGCGAAGGCCATCAAGCTGCCCGAGGCGCTGGTCAAGGCCGACACCTACACGAACCGGACGTTCGAGTCGAATCCGGACCCGCTCAAGAAGGGCACGCTCGACTTCTGGAACACGATGAACGAGATCGGCTACCTTCCCGAGAGCGCGAAGCACGTCGACATCCACAGCCACATCGACACGACGATCTACCGCGAGGCGCTCGACATCGTGCTGAAGCGCTATCCGAACGACCCCGTCTATCTCGAGATGGACAAGTTCTTCAAGGAGAACAACCAGTGACGAAGGAGAGACGGCAGGCGGTGGCCGACATCGCCGCGATCCTGGCGGTGTTCCTCGCCGCCTGGCATCTCTCGACATCGGTCTTCAAGTGGCTCGACCCGGTGCTATTCCCCACGCCGCTCGCGGTCGCGCGGCTCTTCTGGACGGAACTCCCGGACATGGCGAAGGGCCTGGTGTCGTCCGCGAAGCTGATGGGCAGCGCCTATCTGCTGGCGCTCGCGACGGGAATACCCGCCGGCGTCGTGGTCGGGAGCTCGGCCCGGCTGCGCAACGCGGTCGAGCCGTTCAGCAAGGTGCTCGGGGCGGTTCCGCCGATCGTGTACATCCCGTACGCGATCGCGTTGCTGCCGAGCTTCCCGGCGGCCTCGATCTTCGTGATCTGGTCCGGCGCGTTCTGGCCCGTGTTCGTCAACACGGTCTCGGGCGTGGTCACCATCCCGCGGAACCTTCTCGATTCCGCCCGGATGCTCCATCTCGGCCGGTTCGCGTTCTACTGGAAGGTCGTCCTGCCCGGGGCGATGCCCTCGATCCTCACGGGCGCGTCGCTCGGACTCGTCTTCAGCTTCCTGCTGCTGACCGCGGCCGAGCTGATCGGCGCGACGGAGGGGCTGGGCTGGTACGTCAAGAACTTCTCGGACTTCGCGGACTACGGCCGCGTCGTCGTCGGCATCCTCTTCATCGGCGTCGTGATCACGGCCCTGTCGGCCGTCTTCAAGCTCGTCGAGCGGTGGCTGCTGCGCTACAGGGAGGTGGGCAAGTGATCGCATGCAACGACGTGTCGGTCGCCTTCGGCGACAAGACGGTCCTCTCGCGCGTCTCCCTGCACGTGAAACGGGGGGAGTTCCTCTGCCTGCTCGGGCAGTCCGGCTGCGGGAAGTCCACGCTCCTCCGGACGATCGCGGGCCTGCAGGCCCCGACCTCCGGTTCGGTCGAAGTGGACGGCCACGCCGTCTCCGGCCCCGACCGGTCCTGCTCGGTGGTCTTCCAGGACTATTCGCTGTTCCCCTGGATGACGACGGGGAGGAACCTCCTCCTCGCGCTGAGGGAGGAGCATCCGGACAAGTCGAAGCGCGAGCTCGTCGCGCTGGCGGAGTCCTATCTCGAGATGGTCGGTCTCGGCGGCGCCTTCGACAAGTATCCGGACGCGCTTTCCGGCGGCATGCGGCAGCGCGCCGCGATCGCGCGGGCGCTCGGTTCGCAGCGTCCCGTGCTGCTGATGGACGAGCCGCTGGGCGCGCTGGATCCCGTCAACCGCACGCTTCTCCAGAACCTCCTGCACGCGCTCTACCGCGACTCCGACGGGATGCGGACGGTCGTCTTCGTGACGCACGACGTCGAGGAGGCGCTCTACCTCGGCACGCGCATCGCGGTGCTGGGCAGTTCGCCGGGCCGCGTCCTCGCGCTCGAGGAGAACCCCGTCGCCCCCGCGGTTCCGCGTGCGGAGCGGTTCCGCGACCCCCGCGTCAAGGCGCTGCGCGAGCGCATCATGGAAACCTACCGCGTGGATGTCGCCCGCCGCTCGAACAACGACGACCTCTACACGATCTGACGCGAAACGGACTGCGGCCTCCGCGCATATGGACACCGCCGTCCCCGAAATGCTAGAATTCAAGTCGCTCCGTCTGGATGGAAGGCCGGGAGCCAAGGAAGGAACACGGACATGGCCAATATCGCTAAGACAATTCTGGAACGCGTGGGCGGCACGCCGCTCGTGGAGATCTCGGGCAAGCTGAACACCGGCGGTG